>JBGAOL010000323.1:0-5282 GCA_044221825.1 Gemmatimonadales bacterium | reverse complement strand
CTGTCCGCCGCCTCGACGTACCCCTTCTGCAGGTTGGTCGAGTGGCACTGGGCGCACATGAAGTTCCAGTTTTGCAGCATGCCCGTCCAGTGGAGCACGTCGCGGTGGTCCACCTTCTCGTCCGGATAGAGATGGTACCAGCGCTGCCCTCCCTCGGACCGGGCGCGAGTGTCCCACGCGATGCCCAGCGCCTGGTAACGCCCGCGAGGAAACGCAATCAGGTATTGCTGCAGGGGGTAGACCCCGAAGGTGTAGCTAACGGGATATTCGGTGAGCGTCCCGTCGGGGCCGTCGGTGGCCACCCAGAATCGGCCCTCCCGGCGGAAGAACCGGGAGGTGACGCCGTTGTAGGTGTACGACGCATCGTTGAAGTCGCCGAGGACGGTGTTCGAGTCCGCCACCTCCATCGCCACGGCGTGATGTGACCCCTGCCAGAGCGAGTCCTCGGCGGCGTGGCAGGAAGCGCACGCCGCCCGGCCGACATACGCGGCCTTTGGAGCGGCCTCCGGCGCACAGGCGCCGAGGGCCAGGATGCCAATCGCCCCGGCAATGGCCAGGAGGCCACGCCGGGGCGATTCGTGTGCGGTGGTCAGGGTCACTTCACCGGCACGAGCGGGATGGACGAAGCCATCGCGGCCTGGACGATCAAGTCGAGGCGGTTCTCGATCTGGAAGAAGCGGAGCGTGCCACGCGCGCCGAGGACCGGCTCGAACTTCTTGGCCCAGCTGCCCTTCAGCTTCGCGTACTGCTGGTCGAGCTTGAACCAGCCGGTCATCGCGTCGGTCAGCTCCTTGTCCGACACGGTGTCGGCGGCGGTCGGGGTGAAGTAGTAGATCGCCTGCCGCTGGTCGTTGAGCTTGTTCACCTCGGTGCGGTACTGCTGGCAGAGCTTTTGCCAGAAGGCGCTGGCCTGGGTCTCGGTGTGCAAGCGGAGGTTCTGGCTACGATGGCCTGGCGGTCGGTCTGGATCTGCTGGCGGGGTGACGGCCATGTCGGTGGCCTGGGCCGAGAGGCGGCGGGGCGGCGGCCAGGGCGGGCCAGGGCGAAGGCGGCAAGGAACGGCGCATGGAAACCCTCGTCAGGGGGTGGGCACCGGCGGGGCCGGTGCGCGGTGGATCGGTCGAGCGGCAGGGAAGGTAGGGCCCCGCCCGAGAGCCGACAAGCGGGGTGGGGAGGGTGGGTCAGCCGCGGGCGGCACGCCGGCGGGCCACCTCCGCCGCCACCCGCGCCTCGAGCATCTGGATGGCGATGGTGTTGCGCCCCCCCTCGGGGACGATGATGTCGGCGTAGCGCTTGGACGGCTCGACGAATTCGAGGTGCATCGGCCGCACGGTGGTCAGGTACTGCGCGATGACCGACGCGACGGAGCGGCCCCGCTCGGCCACGTCGCGTTCGAGCCGGCGGATGAAGCGCAGGTCGTCGGCCACGTCCACGAACACCTTCATGTCGAACAGCGCGCGGAGCCGGGCGTCGGCAAAGAGGAGGATGCCGTCCACCAGGATGACGTCGCGCGGCTCGACCCGCACGGTATCCGGCGCGCGGGTGTGGCGGGCAAAGTCGTAGGTGGGCTTGTCGATGGGCCGCCAGGCGGCCAGCGCCTCGAGGTGGGTCACCATCAGGTCGGTGTCCACCGCGTCGGGGTGGTCGAAGTTGGCGCGGGCCCGCTCCTCGAGCGGCAGGTGGGCCAGGTCGTGGTAGTAGGCGTCCTGGTCGAGAAAGACGGCATCGACGCCGAGCCGCTCGTGGATGGCCCGGGCCACGGTGGTCTTGCCGGAGCCGGAGCCGCCGGCGACGCCGATCATGAGGGGGCGCATCAGGCGGCCGTCGCCTCGGCGGCCACCGGCGGCGCGAGCGGGCCGTCCACCGGCAGGATGAACCAGAAGGTGCTGCCCCGCCCGAAGATGGATTCCGCGCCGATGGCGCCGCCGTGCAGCTCGACGAATCGCTTGGAGAGCGCCAGGCCGAGTCCGGTGCCCTGCTCGTGGCGGCTGTGGGAGCTGTCCACCTGGCTGAACTCCTGGAAGAGCTTGGCGGTGTCTTCCGCCCGGATGCCGATGCCGGTGTCGCTCACCGACACCCAGATGGCGTCGCGGGAGAGGAGGCGGGGGCCGCCGTCGGCGCCGTCGCCCGGCACGGGCAGGGGGGCGCGGGTGCGGACCACGGCCAGGCGGATCTGGCCCGCTTCCGGCGTGAACTTGGACGCGTTGGACAGGAGGTTGATCAACACCTGCCGGACCCGCACCCCGTCGGCAGCGCCACGAGGGGTCCGTCGTCGAGCTCGAGTGCGCACTCCTGCCGCCGCGCCGTGCGAAGGCTGGCGGTGTCGGCCACCGCCACTGTCACCGCCGCGCGCAGGTCGGTCGGCTCGAGCTGCAGCGTCATGGCGCCGGCCTCGATCTTCGAGAGGTCGAGGACGTTGTTGATGAGGCCGAGGAGGTGGCGGCCGTTCCGGAGGACGGCCTCGAGGAACTCCCGTTGCTCGGCGCTCACCGGGCCGACCGCCTCGGTCAGGAGGAGGTCGGAGAAGCCGTTGATGGCGTTGAGCGGGGTGCGGAGCTCGTGCGACATGTTGGCCAGGAATTGGCTCTTGAGTTCGGTGGCGCGCACCAACTCGCGGTTCTTGACGGCCAGCGCCTGCTCGTTGCGGCGGCTCTCGTCGAGCACGTTGGCGCGGTCGATGGCCAACACCACCTGGTCGCCGAGGGTCTGCAGGAGCTGGAGGGTGTCGTCGTCGTAGGGGCGGCCGTCGCGGCGGCTGTGCACGCTCATGGTGCCGACCACGAGGCCGGCGGAGCGCAGGGGCACGATGGCCGCGGTGCGGAGCGAGGCGGGGGTGCCCTCGGGGCGGAAGCTCCGCGGGTCGGTGTCCATGTTCGCGCTGAGGAGCGGCTCGTCGTTGAGCGCCACCCAACCCGAGAGCGACTGGTCCACCGGGAGGAGCTGGCCGATGACCGGCGCCAGGGGGCCCGACCCGGCGGCGATGCGGAGGAAGCGGCCCTCCTCCACCAGGAAGGTGACGAGGGCGGCCTCGCTCTCGAGGAGGTCGGCGGCGGCCTGCGTGGCCTCGGTGAGGGTGTCGTCGAGGCTCCGGCCGGAGAGGAGCGAGGCGGCGAGACGGCGCAGCCGCTCGAGTTCGCGGTTGCGGGCGCCGGCGGCGAGGAGCGCCTGGCGGAGGGTGCCGGCCTGGTGGCGGGAGAGGCGCTGGCCGCGCTCGAGCCCCGCCCAGGCCAGGACCGTCGCCACGAGCGCGAGCCCGAACCCGAGGCGCACGCCGGTCCAGAGGAGGTAGAGGCTGACCCACCCGCACACGACGGCCAGGGCGGTGAGCACGCGCGGCGTGAGGAGTCGGTCCCGTGCCCTCGGGGCTGGGGGGGGCATCGGTGGAAGATATCACGCCGACCGCTTCGTCGTGGGCGCGGACTTGGGGACTTGGGACTTGGGGACTTGGAGGGGGCGAAGGAGAAAGGAGAAAGGGAGCTACCGGCGCGTTCGCTCGCGCTGGGCCGCGACCGCGGATCGCAGCCGGGCCACGAGGCGTGTTACCGACAGCGCGAGTTCCATGAGGCGAGTGAAGGTGGCAACGTCTATCGCGCTCGTGTCCGCGGCGATGTACAGGAAGCTCCGAAGCTCGGCGCACGATCCTTTGGCGATGGAGAGGAACTGATGGAACTCGGTCCGCCTGCCTCGCTCGAACCCCTCGGCGATGTTGGCGAGTATCGATGCAACGGCACGGCGCATTTGATCCCTCAGTGCGTGATCTCTCGCCAGGGGACCCCTCGACGTCGCGGAGTAGACCTCTCGGCACAGCGAGCGCGCATGCTGCCAGGCCACGAGATCCTCGAATCGGCTCACCCGAGGCCGGATTCCCGACTGTCCAACGGCCCCCTCCTTCACCTTTCCTCCTCTCTCCCCTCCAAGTCCCAAGTCCCCAAGTCCCAAGTCCCAATCTCCTCCGCCTTCACACCGTTTTCATCATCCCTTTCACTCCTTCACTTGCCATTTGACAACCCTCCGCCCGCCCTCCAAACTCAGGCATCTCTCCCCAAGGAGGTGCAGGCCATGCGCGTCTATGGCTCGACCGCGATCCGCAACGTGGCCTTCGTCGGGCACGGCGGGAGCGGCAAGACGACCCTCGTGGACGCCCTCGCGTTCGTCTCCGGCGCCAGCCGCCGCCACGGCACCATCAAGGACGGCACCACCCTCACCGATTACACCCCCGACGAAATTGCCCGCCAGCACTCCATCGGCCTGGGCGTGGCCTACGCCGAGTGGATGGACGCCAAGCTCAACCTCCTCGACACCCCCGGCTACCTCGACTTCTTCGGCGAGGCGGTGATGGGGCTCCACGCCGCCGACGCGGCGGTGGTGGTGCTGAGCGGCGTGAGCGGCGTCGAGGTGGGCACCGAGAAGGTGTGGGAGGTGTGCGACCGGCTCCACCTGCCGCGGCTCCTGTTCGTGGGCCAGATGGACAAGGATCACGCCGACTTCGAGCGGGTCTTTGCCGACGTGAAGGCGCACCTGAGCCCGAAGGTGCTGCCGGTGGAGGTGCCGGTCGGCGAGGGGCCGAAGTTCCGCGGGATCCTCAACCTCTTTTCCGGCAAGGCGCACCTCTACACCCCGGGCACCAAGTCCGGCGAGTACACCGAGGCCGACGTGCCGGCGGAGCTCCAGGGCCAGTTCCGGAAGTACAGCGACCTGCTGGTGGAAACGGTGGCCGCCACCGACGACGCCCTCATCGAGCGCTATCTCGGCGGCGAGGAGATCCCGCGCGCCGAGGTCATCACCGCGCTCAAGAAGGCGGTGGTGGACGGCGCCATCGTGCCGCTGTTCGTGGGGAGCGCCAGCCTGACCTACGGGATGCGGGCGCTGCTGACCAAGATGGTGGAGCTGCTGCCCTCGCCCGCCGAGGTGGCGCCGCCCGCCAAGGCGCCCCTCGTGGCGCGGGTGTTCAAGACCACGTCCGAGCCGCACGTGGGCGACGTGACCCTCTTCCGGCTCTACGCCGGCACCCTCAAGAGCGGGGCCGAGGCGTGGAACGCGGAGCACGAGGTGCTCGAGAAGCTGCACCACCTGTCGGTCCAGCAGGGCCGCGAGCGGTTCGAGGTGCCGGAGCTCCACGCCGGCGACATCGGCTCGGTGGCCAAGCTCCGCAACACGCACACGGGGGACACCTTCTGCCTGCGCGACGCGCCGGTGCGGCTGCCGCCGGTGGCGCTCCCGGAGCCGATGGCGTCGGCGTCGGTGGTGGTCAAGCAGCGGGGCGAGGAGGACAAGCTGGCGGC
>JBGAOL010000322.1:0-5003 GCA_044221825.1 Gemmatimonadales bacterium | reverse complement strand
CCTTTCGCCGCTCGAGCGGCCAGTGCTCGAACTCGAAGACGTCAGGCTCCGGGATGAAGCTGAAGCGCTCCACCGCCTCGGCGTTCAGGATGGCCTCGAGCGTGGCGCGGTAGCAGAGGTTGGCGGTGAGGGCGCTCTTCTTGTCGCCGAACGCGGTGATAACGCCGATGCCGGGGACCAGGATGACCTTGGCCCAGTCGTCGAGCGGGGCCTCGGTGGCAGCAGCGTACTTCTTGTGATAGGCGTCGTACTCGGCGCGCTGCGCGCTGACCTGCTCGCGCACCTTGCCCACCACCTGCTCGGCGGGGAGCGACGGGTCGAGCTCCACCCAGAGCGGCAGGCGGCCGGCGCGGAGCAGGTGCTCCGGGGTCCCCATGCCCTGCTTCACCAGCTGCGGCACGCGCTCGTGGCCGAGGGTGGTGAGGAGCTGCTCGTCGTCGTCGAAGTGGAGGATGGTGCGGTCGGTGCCGCCGAGGGCGCCGCGGACGGCGGGGAGCACCACCTCGGCCAGCGCCTTCCGCTCGGCGGCGGGGCGCACGGCGATCTTCGCGGCGCCGAGCACGTTCTTGCCACGCCTGCAGGCGGCCAGGTACGCCTCGATCTTCGCCACGCACGCCAGCATCCGCTGGTGGGCCTCGGCCACGTCGCTGCCGAAGATGACGAGGCCGTGATGCGCCAGCGTCATGCCCATCGCGTCGGCCGGGATCGATGCCGCCATGCCGGCCACGAGCTTGGCGAGCGGGAAGCCCGGCCGCGCGTACGGCACGTACACGATCTTCCCCTCGAACAGCTCGTGCACCAGCCGCTCCGCCGTCCCGTCGGGGATGTTGGTGAGGGACATCGTGGCCACGTCGTGCGTGTGGGCGATGACCTTGTGGGGGAGCAGCGAGTGGAGCGGCGTCTCGACGCTCGGCGCGGGCCCGTCGGCCAGCATGGCGCCGGCCATGAAGCGCATCATGTCGGCGTCGGACATCTGGTCGCGCGTGGCGAGCGGGGCCAGGCGCGGAAGGGAGAGGCGGGTGAAGCCCTCGCGGCCGATGGTCTTGAGGTCGGTGCCGCTTCCCTTCACCAGCAGCGCGGGGACCTCGCCGCCGGCGCCGTCGGGCAGGGTCACCTTGATGGAGGTGTTGCCGCCGCCCGGCTGCACCAGGCGCGTCTCGGCGCCGAGCAGGTGGGAGAGGCGGACGATGCCGTCGAGGGGATCGGTGGGGAAGCTGGCCGGGGGTGTGGTCATGGGGAGGAAGATGGGGCGCGCCGGGGAGGTTCGCCACGGGTGGTGGCCGTGGGACCGGCGCAGCATTCCGGCCCCACGGCGACCCCTCGCCTACCCCCGACCCGCCGGCTCCCCTATCCTTCTCTCCCCCTCCCAACACCCGAGACCGTGACGGCAGCCTTCACACCCCCAGCCTACCCGCAACGCGGGAGCCCGCGGAGCCGCGCCCTTGCGACGTGGATCCTGCGGCTGTTCGGGTGGCGCATCACCGGCACGCTGCCGGCGGCGCCGAGGTTCGTGCTGATCGTGGCGCCGCACACCTCGAACTGGGACTTCCCCATCTGCATGCTGGCCATGTTTGCCACGGGGCTCCGGCTCACCTGGCTGGCCAAGCACGACATCTTCTTCTGGCCGGTGCGCCCCCTCCTCAAGTGGGCGGGCGGGATGCCGGTGGACCGCGGCGCGCCGCACGGCGTGGTGACCACCGCCATCCGGATGCTCACCGAGCAGGAGAAGTGCTGCGTGGGGATCTCGCCGGAGGGAACGCGGAAACACACCGACACCTGGAAGACGGGCTTCCATCGCATCGCGATGGGCGCGAGGGTGCCGATCTTCCCGATCTGGATCGACTACCCCAACAAGCTCTTCGGCCTGGGCGAGCTCTACCACCCCACCGGCGACATCGCCACCGACGTGGCGGCGCTGAGCCGCGTGTACCGGCGGGAGATGGCGCTGTATCCCGAGCGCTACGTGGCCGAGCCGCGGGTGTCCACGTCGATGGCGCGGCAGCGCTGACGCCCGTCAGCGCACCCGCTTCGCGCGCCCCCACACCTCGTCGCCATCGCCCCGGACCTCGAAGCCGGTGGCGCGGCCGTTGCTGACCGCAAACTCGAAGACCGCATCCGTCCACACGTCGAAGATCTCGCCCTTCTCGAGGGTGGCCATCCGGAACCAGTTGGGGCGGATGGAGAAGAGCAGCACCTCCTGCATGGTCGGGTCAGGCGCCGGGTCGAAGGTGGCGCGGAGCGACCCACTCCGGTACTGGAGGTCCATCCTGTAGACCTCGGGCGGTGTCGTGTCCTTGGGCGAGGGCGTCCACGAGAACTCGTAGCGGCCCACGTACGCGCGCGCGGCCTGCTGCGGCATGCCGTACTCGAAGCTCGGCTCCACGCGGTAGTCGAGCGTCACCTGCCGGGTGGCGAAGTTCATGCGGAGCTTGCCGCCGTTGACGCGCACCTCGGGGAAGGTCCAGGCAAAGACCTCGGTGAAGGGGCCGGTCTCCGGCGTCACCTCGATCTTGATCTGCCCCGCCACCGAGTCCGGCCGGTTCATGTGGAAGCGGCGGGCGCGCGGGTCCAGCAGCAGCGTCCAGGTGCTGTCGTGGAAGATGAACCAGGTGCTGTACTTCCCGGCGGGCA
Source organism: Gemmatimonadales bacterium (assembly GCA_044221825.1). Lineage (GTDB taxonomy): Bacteria > Gemmatimonadota > Gemmatimonadetes > Gemmatimonadales > GWC2-71-9 > JADJOM01. Next base: position 2,372 of record JBGAOL010000322.1, on the reverse strand, counting down.
CATCGGTGCCGTTGAGCTGGATCTTCTTGTTCAGCTCGAAGGTGGTGGCCCAGTTGGCGCCCGGCGTCCACACCTTCTCCGCGAAGATCTGCGTCTCGAAGATGGAATCGCGCCCGCGCACCCGGGGGCGGTAGTACTCGACGCTGAACTTGGTCCCGTCCACCACCTGCGCGACGGAACCGAGCTCGCTGGCCTGGATCTGGGCGGACACGGGGGCGGTCAGCCCCGCGGCGAGGAGGACCGCGGGGAGGACAACGTGCGCAAGACGCATGGAGGGGCCCTTCAGCCGAAGCGGGCGTCGATGGCGGCGCGGATCGAGTCGAGCGACTCGCCGGCCTTGTGGAGGCGGTAGGCCAGGCGGCCCTCGCCCTGGCAGATCATGCAGTCGCGGGCCATGGCGCCCTCGCCCTCGTAGCAGGAGAGGAGGGAGTAGAAGCCCTCGATGTCGGCGCAGCCGCACTGGCAGCGGATGCCGTCCACGATCTCGGGGATCTCGCGCACCATGTTGAAGACGTCGAGCGAGTCGGGCGCGTCCTTGAGCTGCTCGGGGGTGAGCACCTTGGCCGCGGTGATGCCGGGGCGCGGGGTGGGATGCTGGCCGCCGCGCCAGACAGAGTGCGCCCGGAGCGCCCCGGGGACGAGCGGGAGCGCGGCCGCCACCGCCGCGACCCGGCGAAGGAAGCGGCGGCGACCTGGATTGTGGCGGGAAGCCTGAGGCATGGCTGAACTCTACGCCCGGGGACGGGCAGCGTCCAGCATCAGGCCCCCGGCTGCCCGGGCGTGGACACCGGCTCCAGGGTCACCGGATCCCCGACACGGATGGTGCCGCCCGCGAGCACGGCCGCGTTGAGGCCGAAGGTGCCCTCGAACCGCCGCACCACGTCCCGCAGCACGCCTACGTCCTGTTCCAGCGTGTCGGGATCCCAGGTGGTCATGATGCAGCGGCCCCGCAGGTCCGCCAGCTGGATGCGCACCGCCCCGATGGCCAGCACCCGTCCTTCCCAGCCGCGCTCGGCCAGTCCGGGGACGTCGCCCAGGACGAGGTTGGGCCGGAAGCGCCGAGGTTCGTGCCCGAGTGCGGCGAGCGCGCCATCGCTGGTGACGAGGAGCGGCAGCACGTCGAAGCGCTCCGGCCCCTCGTAGCGCACCAGCGTGGAGCCGGCGCCCGCCGCCTCCGCCACCGCCTGACGCACCGACGGGTGCTCCCACGACCGCCCATCCACTTCCACCCCCACGGGGGTGAGCACGGCATGGTGGCCCAGGAGCCGGGGATGACGGCGCGCCGTGCGCACCTCGCCCCCGGGGCCCTCCACGTGGAGGATCCGGTCCCCGGCGATGCCGAGGGGGGTGAGGGTGGCCGTGGTGAGCTGCTCGCCCGCCATGGACTTGACCGGGTACCGCCACAGCGCCGCGACGTGCATGGGCCCTCCCGGGGGCGTGCCTGCCTCGGCAGGCGCGGCCCGCGGGTCGGATCCCGGGGCAGCGTCAGTAGGCCAAACAGTGCTGCCGGGTTCCCCGGGGGTGCTGGCCGCGTTCCCGGACAGTTCATAGCTTTCCGCAATCACTCCTCCCCGGATCTCCATGCGCCGCACCCTCCGCCTGGTCGCCGCCCTCATCGTGCTCACTGCGCCGCTCTCAGCGCAGGCCCCCACCCCCGTGGCCGTCACCGGCATGGATCCCGCGCGCCTGGCACGCATCGACCGCGTGATGCAGGCGGCGGTGGACAGCGGCAAGGTGCCGGGCGTGGTGACGATGATCTTCCGCCACGGCAAGCTGGCCCAGGTGGGCGCCTACGGCATGGCCGACCGCGAGGCCAACCGGCGCATGACGCCGGAGACGATGTTCCGCATCGCCTCACAATCCAAGGCCATCACCAGCGCCGCCATCATGATGCTCATCGAGGAGGGCCGCGTCCGCCTCGGCGATCCCGTGTCCCGCTGGATCCCGGGCTACGCCAAGGCCATGGTGGCGGTGACCCGCGACAGCCTGGTGCCGGCGCGGCGCGAGATCACCATCCGCGACCTCCTCACCCACACCGCCGGCATCGACTACGGCGACAACGTGGTCCGCGACCGTTACAACGCCTTGGGCCTGGGCCCCGACGAAGGGCCGGGCTGGTACTTTGCCGACCGCCCCGTACCGGTGTGCGAGGACATCGACCACCTGAGCACCCTGCCCATCGTGGCGCAGCCCGGCACGCGCTACGTGTACGGCTACAACACCGACATCCTGGGCTGCGTGGTGGAGCGGGCGTCAGGGCTGTCGCTGGCGGAGTTCGTCCGCACCCGGATCTTCCAGCCGCTCGGCATGAAGGACACCTACTTCTTCCTGCCGCCGGAGAAGGTGAGCCGCCTGGCCGCCGTCTACTCCAT
>JBGAOL010000321.1:0-5010 GCA_044221825.1 Gemmatimonadales bacterium | reverse complement strand
GGGGACGGAGGCCGGACGCCCCCGGGCGAGTTTCAATGCAGAGCGGCAGCGCCCGCAGGGGACCGCGATGAACCCCGGGGGCCCCGCGCCAGGGCGGAAGCGGGCGCCTGACAGCGCAGGTGGAAATGGGCGCCAGGCCCGAATCGACACCCCCAGAAACACAACGGGCCCACCTTGCGATGAGCCCACCACACCGTGCAGTTCCTCTGCGGCCCTCCGCGTCCTCCGCGCCTCTGCGTTGAAACGCTCGACCAGCGCAGCCTCCGCACCACACTCTCCACTCCCAGCCGCCGCGGCCAGAGCCGCACGAGGCCCCTACCCCAGCGTCGCCACCCACGCCTCCACACGCACCACGTCATCCACCGCCCCGAGCTCGCGCAGCCGCGCCAGGGCCAGCGCCGCCTCGCGGCGTGCCGCCGGCAGGTCGCCGAGGTCCACCGCCAGGCGCGCCCGCGCCTCGTAGGCCTCGGCCACGATGAGCAGGCTCTCACCGGCCTTCGCCAGCTCCACGGCGCGGTCGAGCGCGGTGCGCGCCAGGGCGTGCTCGCCGAGAGCGGTGCGCGCCACGCCGACGAGGCGGAGCGCGTCGGCCTCGCCAAGGCGGTCGGGGAGGCGGGCGTAGCTCGTGGCGCCCACCTGGGCCCCGGCCGCCGCCACGCGCGCCTCGCCGCGGCGGAGCGCCAGGTCGGCACGCCCCACCTGGCACATGGCCAGCAGCCGCTCGTCGCCCGCCTCACGCGCGTACTCGATGGCCCGGCGCTCGTGGCGGTCGGCGGTGTCGAGGTCACCCAGGTCGCGGAAGGTGATGGCCAGGTTGTGATTGGTCTCCGCCAGGCCGCGCGGGTTCCCCACCCGCTGGTAGGCCGGGATGCGTCGCCGGCCTCGCGCGCGTACTCGATGGCCCGGCGCTCGTGGCGGTCGGCGGTGTCGAGGTCACCCAGGTCGCGGAAGGTGATGGCCAGGTTGTGGTTGGTCTCCGCCAGGCCGCGCGGGTTCCCCACCCGCTGGTAGGCCGGGATGGCCAGCCGGTAGCGCGTCAGCGCCTCGGTGCGCTGCCCGCGGACGTTGGCGATCATGCCGAGGTTGTTGGTGGCCCGCGCCAGCGTGAGCGCATCCCCGGCGCCGTTGGCGAGCGACAGCGCCTCACCGAACACCGCCTCCGCTTCCGCCAGCTGGCCCAGCTCGAAATGCGCGGCCCCGAGCATGTTGACCGCCCGCCGGTAGGTGGCGCCATCCCCGAAGGCCAGCGCCGGCACCAGCGCGGCGAGCCGGTCGCGCGCGGCCGCCAGCGCGCCGGTGCGCAGCTCCGCCTCGGCGAGCACCAGGCCCAGGGCCACGTCCTCGCCCGCCTCGCGCTCGAGCAGCGCGCGCAGCTCCCCCCACGCGCTGGCCGCGCGGAGGTCCGCGATCCGGGCCGCGAGGCCCGCCGAGGGGGAGGAGGTGTCGCTCACGGGATCGTCGCTCAGTACGCCACGGCGTAGCGGGTGAAGCCGAGGATGTCCGCCTCGATCTCGAACTCGGCCAGGTTGAGCGTGCTCGCCACCTTGTACCACGGGTCGGTGGCCTGCTCCTGCCGCCAGATGCAGAGCGCGCTGATGAGCGTGGTGTCGGCGGCGGTGACGCTGCCGTCGCCGTTCAGGTCGGGGCTCGACTCGCCGTACTTGAGCCACAGCCGCGCCGGCCGGTTCGGGTTGAAGGTGAGGCCCGACGGCTCGAACTGCGTGATGAGCTTGAGCGTGTCCACCACCGTGAGCGTGATGAGCAGCGAGTCCCCCTGCGCCAGCGGCGAGCCATCCGCGGCCGTCACCAGCGTGCGATCGTCCACCCGGAACCGCGCGAACTCCACCGAGTCGGTGCTCCCCGGCGCCTTCTGGTACATGAGCCGCACCTCGCGCCGCTTGCCGCGCACGGCCCAGAACGACACCTGCCGCTCGCCGAGCGGCGGCTTGGTGGAATCGGGCGAGAGGAAGCGGAGCCCCACCTCGGGCACCGGCGTGGTGTCCACCGGCGGCACCGGCGAGGGGGAGGAGCCGCTGTCCCCCCCGGCGCAGGCCGCGAGCGTGGTGGCCAGCAGCAGGACCAGCGGACGGACGAACTTCATGGGGTCTCCTTGAGGGCAGCGGCCGGGCGCCGGCGAGGCGCCAGGAGCCGGAGCAACCGGGTGCGGGAAATGCCGAGGCGGCGGGCCGCCTCGCTCTTGTTGCCGTCGCAGAGGCGGACCATCGCCAGCGTCGCGGCGCGGGTGATCTCGGCCATCGAGGCGGGGAACGGCACCTCGCCCCGGCTGGACGGCATGGGGCGCGGGGTGACCCCGAGGTCGGCGGCGTCGAGCAGGCCGCCGCCGGCCATCAGGATGGCGCGTTCCAGCGTATTGCGGAGCTCGCGCACGTTGCCGGGCCAGGCGTGGCTCAGGAGCACCCGCTCCGCGGTGGGCGCCAGCCGCGGCACCGGCACGCCATACTCGCGCGCAAAGCGCGCCAGGAACGCCCGCGCCAGCAGCAGGATGTCGTCCCCGCGCTCCCGCAACGCCGGCAGCGTCAGGTTCACCACGTTGAGCCGGTAGTACAGGTCGGTGCGGAAGGCGCCGCTCCGCGCCGCCTCGGCCAGGTGCACATGCGTGGCCGCGATCACCCGCACGTCCACCGGCACCAGCGCGGTGCCGCCCACGCGGCGCACCGTCCGCTGTTCCAGCACGCGCAGGAGCTTCCCCTGCAGCGACAGTGACAGCGTGGCCACCTCGTCGAGGAAGATGGTCCCGCCATTCGCCACCTCGAACAGGCCCGGCTTGGAGCTGACGGCGCCGGTGAAGGCGCCCTTCTCGTGCCCGAACAGCTCGCTCTCCAGCAGCTGCTCCGGGATCGCGGCGCAGTTGATGTCCACGAAAGGCGCCCCCTGCCGCGGCCCATTGTAGTGAATGGCCCGCGCCAGCAGTTCCTTGCCCGTCCCGGTCTCGCCGCCGATCAGCACGGTGAGGTTGGGATGCGGGATCACGCGGCTCACCAGTCCCATCACCTGCCGCAGGGCTGCACTCACGCCGAGGATCCCGTCGAAGCGATACTTGGCAGCCTCACGCTCGGCGAACTCCGCCGGGGCGGTGGAGGCCTGAAGACGCACCACCTGGCCGGCCAGCCACTCGGCCAGGAGTGAGAGGTCGCTCGGCAGCGCGAAGTACTCGTCAGCCCCCTGACGCATGGCCGTGATGGCCAGCCGGTGATCGGCCGAGCCACCCACCACTGCCACGCCCGCGACCCGAGGGGGCCGATGCGCCAGCAGCGCGGGGAGCCGGTCCTCTGCGTCGCGCGCGTCGATCACCACGATCGCCCCCTCCGGCGCCAGCCCCACCTCACTCACCACGCGGAGCCCCGCCCCGCTCGCCTCGGCCAGGCTGGCCCAGGCAAGTGGAGACGAGATGCTCGCGTCCACGAGGGTGAGGAGGGGGTGGTTGAGGGGCATGCGCTCACAGCGTTGGGGATGCGCCGGAGAGTGCACGGTGTGGGCCCCGTCACCAAGGCTAGGGCCTGTCATGTAATGCCATGTCAATCAATGACTTGGAATCACCAACTCGGCTGCCCTGTGGCCGCACCCCCCCAATGAATCGTTACGATCGACTCGTTTCGATGCAGATCCCGGAGCCGCGGAAATCGCCCACTTCGACTGGAGCAGGCCCTCCGGAACGGCGCTACATTCTCCCCCGCCGCCGGTCCCGGCGGTTCAACGTTCACAGGAGCGCGTGCGTATCCCCCCAGTGTCCGACGGCGAGTTGGTGGTGCGTGCCCGGTCGGGCGACCGCGAGGCCTTTGGCGCGTTGCTGGAGCGCCATGCCCCGATGGTCCGTCGCCTGACCCGGGCGGTGCTCCGCCATCCCGAGGATGCCGACGACGCGGCGCAGGATGCCTTCCTCTCCGCGTGGCGGGCCCTCGATCGCTTCGACACCACGCAGCCGGCCGGACCGTGGCTGGCACGCATCGCGGTGAACGCGGCGCGGGATCTCCAGCGCCGGCGCACCGTGCGCCAGAGCGAGCCGATCCCCGAGGCCACCGCCACGACGGGCCGGAGCCCCTTGCAGGACGCGCAGGCGGCCCTGCTGCGCGAGCGGCTCGACCAGGCGCTGGCCACACTGCCCGAGCGGCAGCGCCTCGCGGTGGTGCTCTTCGAGGTGGAGGGATACCGGCACGCGGAGATCGGCGCGATGCTCGGCGTGCCCGAGGGAACCATCCGGTCGGATGTCTTTCATGCCCGGCGGCGGCTCCGTGCCGCGCTGGGCGAGCAGGAGGAGCGCGAATGACCTCACGCAACGATTTCGACGCCGAGCGCGATCCCATGCTGGGAGCGCAGCTGCGGGCCCTGCTGGATGCCGGTGATCCGGCGCCCTTCCGCGCCGCCGTGCTCGGCCGCCTAGTCCCGCGGGACGCTTCGAGCTGGGACGTGCTCGCGGGCTGGGCCCGGCCCGGCATCGCCGCGGCCATCCTGCTCGCCACCCTTGCCGGCGCCGTTTACGCCGTGCAGGCCGCCCGAAACTCCAGCGCCCCTTCCACGGTACTGGCCGAAGCCATCGAGCGGGACCAGGTCGTCGGCGTGGTACTCGGGGCGTCGCGCTGACATGACCACCGCCACCAACCGTTCCAAGGCCTTTGCCATGCTGGCCCTCGCCGCGCTCCTCGGTGCCGGCGTGGGCAGCGGCCTCACCGCCCTGGCCCTGAACCGGGATCACGACGGCGATCGCGGCCGTGGCAGCGACTGGTACGTGGAGCTGCTCACCCGGGAACTGCAGCTCACGGCTCCCCAGCAGGACAGCGTCAAGGCCATCCTGGAGCGGCACTCGCCGGCCATGGAGGCCATCTGGACGGACATGAAGGAGCGGATCGACACCGCCCGTGCCGCCATCCGCGCCGACATCCGGACGCAGCTCACCGCGGCCCAGCAGGCCAGGTACACCGAGGTGACCGCCCAGCTCGATGCCGAGCGGCGGCGCCGCAACTCGACTCGCAAGGACCGATGACCCGCCTTTGT
>JBGAOL010000320.1:0-5116 GCA_044221825.1 Gemmatimonadales bacterium | reverse complement strand
ACACCGGCCTCAAGTCGGACCTGAACGACCGGGTCTTCCCGGTGCCCGCGGTCTACCTGTCGCACGGCTTCACCGACCGGCTCACCGCCGGCATCGGCCTCTTCGCCCCGTACGGCCTCGAGACCGACTGGCCCAAGAACTCCCTGGGCCGCTTCTCCTCCTACAACAGCATCATCCGCAATATCTACGTGCAGCCCACCGTGGCCATGCGCCTGGGCGACAAGATCAAGGTGGGTGCCGGCTTCGACGTGAACTTCCTGCACCTCGAGCTGCACCCGCGCGCGGACCTCTCCGAGCAGCTGGTCCCCAACGGCGGCGGCATCGTCTTCGCCAACCTCGGCATCCCGGACAACACCGACTTCGCCGACGCCTCGATCATCGGCACCAAGACCACCTTCGGCTACCACGTCGGCGTCATCGTCGAGCCCACGCCACGCATCGCCCTCGGCGCGCGGTACATGTCGCGGCAGCGCGCCTCGGACATCGAGGGCGAGGCCAAGTTCAAGCAGGTGAACACCGGCATCCTCATCCCGCCCGGCAGCCCGCTCCTCGGTGCCCTCGGCGTTCCCGCCGGCACCCCGCTCGACGCGATCCTCGCCACCCAGTTCCAGGCGGGCGGCTCGCTGGTGGACCAGGCCGGCGTCACCACCGTGCGGCTTCCCGAGCAGCTGGCCCTCGGCGTCGCGGTCAAGGTCACGCCGCAGTTCCGGGTCCTCGGCGACTACACCATGCAGAACTGGGAAGTGTGGGACGCCATCATCCTGGACTTCGAGATCCTTCCCACCGAGAACCTGCCGCAGAACTTCGGCAAGGCGCACACCTGGCGCCTCGGCGGCGAGTACGAGCTCAACGGCGGCAGCGTAGTGCGCGCCGGTTACCTGACGCACAATGCCGCGGCTCCCGACCAGACCGTCACCTCGATGCTGCCGGAAGGCGCCCGCACCGAGTTCACCGTGGGCTTTGGCACCAAGCTCGGCGGGAATGGGCACATCGACCTCGCCTACCAGTACATCGACCAGGCCGACCGTCGCGGCCGCTCGGGGGGCCCGGGCACGGCCAATGACGGCATCTACACCTTCAAGGCGCACCTCTTCGGCGCGGCCTTCACCTGGAACTTCTAAGCGTCAGGGAGCCGATCTCCATGTCCCTCAAGCGTGCACTTGCCGCGCTGCTCCTCGCCCTGCCGCTCGTCTCGAGCTGCCGTAGCGACGACAGCCTCAACCCGCCGAGCATCAACGACCCGATGTTCCGGCGGTACGTCTCCATCGGCAACAGCATCACCGCCGGCCTGCAGTCGGGCGGCATCAACGACAGCACCCAGCAGCGCTCCTACGCCCACCTGCTCGCCATGGCGATGGGCACCGACTTCAACATGCCGCTGTTCAACCAGGCCGGCGGCAACGGCTGCCCCCCGCCGATCGACATCAACAGCGTCAACCCGCCCCACCGCGTGGGCGGCGGTACCGGCGCCACCTGCAGCCTGCGCGCGCTCACCACGGGCTTCATCAACAACGTGGCCTTCCCGGGCGCCGAGGTGAGCGAGCTCTTCAACCCGCTCACCGGCGCGGCGTCGGCCACCGACGTGTACAAGCAGTTCATCCTCGGCGGCCGGAGCGAGGTCGAGATGATGAAGGCGCTCAAGCCCACCTTCGTCTCGGTGTGGATCGGCGCCAACGACGGCACCAGCACGCTGCTCGACGCCAACCCGGGCAACCTGGCCGGCGTGGTCACCGGCCGCGTTCATCGCGGCATACGACTCGCTGCTCGATGCCCTCGACGCCACCGGCGCCAAGGCCGTGCTCGTGGGCGTGCCGCTCCCGACGGTGGTGCCCTACGCCTCGTCGGCCGCCATCTGGTTCTGCCTCAAGAACGGCAACGGCGCCGGCGGCGACTGCCCCGCCCCGTTCCCGCCGCGCAACCCGACGCTGCAGGGCATCCCCACCTTCTCGGTGAATGCCAATTGCGCGCCGATCCCGCCGGCCGGCGGCGGCATCCAGGTGCTGGTGCCGTGGACGGTGGGCCTGGCCAAGGTCGGCGCGGCCGCCCAGGGCGTGCCCTCGAGCATCGACTGCTCGGTGGACAACGAGGTCGTCAGCCAGACCGAGCTCGGCAACATCGTGGCGGCGGTCACGGCCTACAACGCTCACATCTCGGCCGAGGCCACCACGCGCGGCTACGCCTACCTCGACCCGAACCCGATCATGGCGGCGGCGCTCGACAACGTGCGCATCCTCCAGTTCCCCAACCTGACGCCCGCGCTGGCCGGCGGGAACGTCACCTTCGGCACCTGGTTCTCGCTCGACGGGTTCCATCCGTCGTCGGTGGCGCACCAGGTGGTGGCGGATTCGATCGCCTCGACCGTCAACGCGTTCTACGGGACCACCCTCCCGGTTCCCGTCTGCGCCTCCGTGACCTGCCCGACCCCGTGACCTCTGTCGCGAACCTCTCGTGAGTGCGGCCACCCGGCTCGCGCTCACCGGAGGGGGCACGCCCCCGGTTGCCTCCGGCAACCGGGGGCGCTTCATTAGGGCCCATGACCCTCCCCGCCGACTGGACCCGTGACCGCGCCCTCGCGCTCATGCACGAGTGGACCCCGTCCGACGCCCTCCGCAAGCACATGTACGCCGTCGAAGCGGCCATGCGCGCCATGGCGGAACAGGAAGCCGCCGACGTCGAGGCCTGGGGCCTCGTGGGCCTGCTCCACGACTTCGACTACGAGCGCTTCCCCAACAACGCCCACGCCGCCGACCAGGAACACCCCGCAGAAGGCGTGCGCCACCTCCTGTCGCAGGGATTCCCCGAGGAGCTCGGCCGCGCCATCCTGGGCCACGCCACCTACACCGGCGTCCCGCGCGACACGCCCGTGGCCCGCGCCCTCTTCGCCGTGGACGAGCTGGCCGGGTTCCTGGTGGCGTGCGCGCTGGTGCGCCCCTCCCGGAGCCTTGCCGACCTCGAGGTGAGCTCGGTGAAGAAGAAGCTCAAGGACAAGGCCTTTGCCCGCGGCGTGAGCCGCGAGGACGTGGTGCAGGGGGCGGCCGAGCTCGGCGTCCCGTTGGAGGACCACATCGCGTTCGTGCTCGCTGCCCTTCGTCCCGTGGAACGCACCCTGGGCCTCGGCACGGCATGACCGCCGCCCGCCTGCGAGGCCTGGGATGACCCACCCCGTGGAAGGTGACGAGACCGAGCGCCGCAGCCTCCTCCAGCGCGCCATCGACCGCGCCGCCGCCACCCGCCCCATCCCCGGCAACCGCGTTACTCTCCTGCAGGACGGCCCGGCCGTCTACGACGCGATGCTTGCCCAGATCGCCGCCGCCCGGCACTACGTCCACTTCGAGAATTACATCATCCACGACGACGCGACGGGCCGGCGCTTTCACGCCGCCCTCGCCGAGCGCGCCCGGGCCGGCGTGAAGGTCCGCATCCTCTATGACTGGCTCGGCTGCCTGGGGACCGGCCGGCGCTTCTGGCGCGGGCTCCGTGAGGCGGGATGCGAGGTGCGGGCCTTCAACCCTTTCACGCCCTTCCACCCCTTCCGGGCCGTCACCCGTGACCACCGCAAGCTCGTCGTGGCCGACGGCCGCACTGCCCTCGTGGGCGGCCTCTGCATCGGGGACGACTGGATGGGCCACCCGGAGGAAGGGGTGGAGCCGTGGCGCGACACCGCCGTGCTGGTGGAGGGACCGGCCGCGGTGGCGCTCGACAACGCCTTCCGCCGCACCTGGGGCCTCACGGGCCCCAAGCTGCCCGAGGAGGAACGGATCGCCACCACCCCGCCCATGGGTGACGCCGCCGTCCGCGTGGTGGTCGGCGAACCCGGGCGCCAGCGCGCCTTCCGCGTCCTCGAGTACCTCGCGGCCGGTGCCCGGCGTCGGCTCTGGGTCACCGACGCCTACCTGCTCCCGCCCGCGCGTCTCTTCGAGGTCATGGCCCTCGCCGAGCGGGACGGCGTGGACGTCCGCGTGCTCGTCCCCGGCGCCAGCGACATCCCGCTGGTGCGCAACTTGACCCGCCTCGGCTACCGCCGGCTGCTCAAGGCGGGCATCCGCATCTTCGAGTGGGACGGCGTGATGATCCACGCCAAGACCTGCGTCACCGATGGCCGCTGGGCCCGGGTGGGCACCAGCAACATCAACGCGGCGAGCCTGTTCGGGAACTTCGAGCTGGACCTGGTCATCGAGGACAAGCAGCTGGCCCGCGCCCTCGAGGCGCAGTATCGCCGCGACATGGCCGGCAGCCTCGAGGTGGTGCAGCACCCGCGGAACGCCCCGCGCGCGCTCCAGCGCGTGGTCCCGAGCCGTCTGGTCCCCGCCGAGCGCGGGCGGAGCGCGCTCACCCGCAGCAGTCGCGAGTTGCGCCAGCGCGCCATGGTGGGCGCCCGCCGCGTCATCAACGCCGCGTTCCGCTCCCTCTTCGGGCCCGCCAGCATCGTGCTGGTCCTGCTCGGCGCCCTCTTCCTGATCTTCCCCAAGTGGATGGGCCTGGGCTTCGGCGTGCTCTGCCTCTGGTTCGCGGTGGCCGCCGGCATCCAGGCCTGGTGGGAACGCTCGCCCTGACGGACGCAGGGAGAGCACCTGGACGCCAGCGGACGGAGAGGATGGCCTGCCGGCATCCGCGGAACCCGGTGGCGGGCCCGAAGTGACACCCCCAATAAGCACAACGGGCCCACCTTGCGATGAGCCCACCACACCGAGCGGTTCCTCTGCGGCCCTCCGCGCTCTCCGCGCCTCTGCGTTGAAACGCGCGACCAGCCCGGGCTCCGCACCACGCTGTCAACTCCCAGCCGCAGTGGCGAGAGCCGAGCCAGGCCCCTACCCCAGCGTCGCCACCCACGCCTCCAGCCGCACCACGTCATCCGCCGCGCCGAGCTCCCGCAGCCGCGCGAGTGCCAGCGCCGCCTCGTGGCGCGCCGTCGGCCGGTCACCGAGGTCGGCCGCCAGGCGCGCCCGCGCCTCGTAGGCCTCGGCCACGATGAGCAGGCTCTCGCCGGCCTCCGCCAGCTCCACGGCGCGGTCGAGCGCGGTGCGCGCCAGGGCGTGCTCGCCGAGGGCGGCGCGCGCCACGCCGACGAGCCGGAGCGCGTCGGCCTCGCCGAGGCGGTCGGGGAGGCGGGCATAGC
>JBGAOL010000001.1:0-36815 GCA_044221825.1 Gemmatimonadales bacterium | reverse complement strand
GGCCCCGGGGGGCGCGGGGGCCGGCCCGGGGTCGTCGAGGGGAGGCGCGTCGCCCTTCACCTTGCTCTCCCGGACGGGATCCGGGGCCGGCGCGGGGGGGCCATCCCCCCGCACCTTCGTGGGAACCTCATGGAAGACCGGGTCCGGGTGCGCCGGCGCCGGTGCGGCCGACTGCCGCAGGGCCTTGGTGGTATCGAACGGCATCGGCGGGTTGAAGCGCCGGCCGTTCCGCTTGTTGACCTTCACCGCCTCGTGGCAGCCCTCACAGTCGCTCGCATCCACCTTGGCCGCGTGCGGCATGTGGCAGGTGAGGCAGTCGGTGGCCACCTTCTTGTGGGCGGTGCCCACGTGGAAGGGCTCCTCCCGCCAGTCGGCGTGGCACTGGGCGGTGGCGCAGCTCTTCACGGCCTCGCCGGCCTTCACCTGGATGTGCGGATTGTGGCACATGCCGCAGGTCCCGGAGTGCGGGTCCTTCGTGATGTCGAAGTCGGGGAGCCGCTTCTTCATCTCGTGGCAGGAGAAGCACTTGTCGAGGTTGGGCGTCATCGCGCCCGCGGCCGAGTCGGTGGTGGCCAGCGCGGGCACGCCCACGGTGAAGTTGTGACAGGCCCCACAGTGGAAGTCGCCGATCTGGGACATCTTGCCCAGGCGGATCTTGATGTCGTCTTCCTTGTGGCAGCCGGACTGGCCGCAGGTCTCGTTGGGCGGCTGGAACCGGTGCGCCGTCTTGGCGTGGCAGGTGAGGCATTCCTTCTTGTCCTGCATCGCCGAGGAGTCCGATTCCAGGTGCACCCGGTGGCCCGCCGTGGCGGCGATGGCCTGCCAGGTTTCCTTGGCGGCGCCCTGCACGTGACAGGAAGAGCAGATGGTCGTGGGCACCTTGCCGTGCTCCGGGATCTTGTCTTCCCGGTGCCCCGACATCCAGAAGAACATCTTCACCGCTTCCTTGAGCGGCTTCAGGGTGTGGCAGGTGTGGCAGTTGATGGTGTCGTGCTTGCCCTCGAGCCGGGGCACCAGGGTGTAGCTCCCGGTGTCCGGCAGCACCCAGGCCTGGCCGCTCGGCACGAAGATGTGGCAGCCGTTGCAGAAGCGCCGGTCGGTTTCCATGAAGTGGAAGCCGCTGTAGCCGACGCCGAGGGCCACGAGGACCGCCACGGCGGCGCCACCAACAAGGGTGGCCTTGACCCCGGTGCTGCGGGTGCGGATCCAGCTGAGCCCGGCGTCGCGGCGGGGCCAGGCCCACCACAGGACGATCAGCGCGCAGGCGGCGCCGATGACGACCCCCCCCCACATCACCCAGGGCGGCTGCTGGAAGATCCACTGGATGATGGGCGTGACGTTGTCGTACGTCGGGGCCGACACCACCGAATCCACGGGGTTGATCGGCATGTGCAGCGTGTCCTGCGGGATCTGGATCATCGGATTGCAAGGACGCCAGCTCGGGCGGACCAGGGCCCGCCCGGACTGGCGCTACTGCGGGTGAATCGTCGCATCCGCTGGATTAGCGGAGGCTGACGGTCGCGTGCCCGGCCGAGGCGGCCTTGGCCAGCGCCTGCTGCACCACGGCCCGGACGGCGGCCGGCGGGGCGGGCAGGAAGGGATACTGGGTGTGCAGCGCCTGGATGGAGACGGCCAGGAGCTTCTGCGAGAGGAACGGGTTGTGCACGCCCATCGACTTGTCGCCGTTGGCGTAGCGGCCCTCACCGAGCATGCGGACGTTGTAGAGGGCGCCCTCGGCCACGGTGATCAGGCCGTCCGTGGTGCTGAACTGGTTGGTCGGCGCGCCGGCCACCACCTGGGCCAGGAGCCCCTGGTCCGAGGCGTCCACGGTGCCGTCGTTGTCGCTGTCGATCCAGATCTGGTCCGCCAGCGTCGCCAGGATGGCGCGGTTGGCGTCGAAGGCCTGCACCACGGCGGCCGCGTCGGTGTGACAGCCGCTGCCGGTGCAGCTGGCCCAGCTGCGCTCCAGCGCGGTGTAACCGCAGGCGTTGCCCCCCACCGGGTTGCCCTGCGGGTCGAGGCAGGGAATGGGCCGGAACAGGTGACCGACCGACTGCAGCTGGAAGTTGCCGGTGGCGCTGTCGGTGACCGTGAACTGCGCCACGTGGCAGCCGGCGCAGAGGCGCGGATTGGCGGTCGCGTCGCCGTGGGTGCTGGGCTGCGGGGTGGTATCGACGCCCGGCGGGAACCAGCCGCCGGTGCCGAGGAACACCGGACCCTGCGGCGCGTGCGGCCCGCGATTCGAGGTGAGCTGCGGCTCGAAGCGCCGGGCATGGCACTTCATGCAGAGGTTCCCCTCGAGCGTGGGATCCGTGATCGAGTAGCGCAACTGGCCAGGGTTGCCCGAGCCGTGGGGGTCGTGGCAGACGGCGCAGGTGATCCCGAGGGCGTTGCTGTGGGAGAGCGCGTCGTCGCGTTCCACGAAGTTGTCGGTCACGCCCCAGGCCTTGAGGGCGCCCCGTCCCTCGTGGCACGCCAGGCAGGAGGCATAGGTGGCCGGCGTGGTGATGGCTTCGTCCACGACCTCGGCATTGGCCTCCGCGTGCCGCGACTGTTCCCACTGCTCCACGAACGGATGATGCGTCCCGTTATGGCACTCGGCGCAGGTGCCCGAATTGCTGCTGGTATCGGCGTTGACCCGGGCCAGCGGCGGGGCCACCGCGTCGGGCGCGGTCACGTGCGCCTCGCCGGGGCCGTGGCAGCTCTCGCACTGCACGTCCTGGTAGGCCGGGTCCTTCACCTTGGTGTAGCCGGCGGCGCTGTCCACCTTGTTGCCCAGCTCGCTCACGGTGTGACAGCCCTCGCAGTACGACTGCGCGTGGCCCGAGGCCTGGAGCGTGGCCCAGGCGTCGGAATGCGCGTGCGTGGACCAGTCGGCCTGGTGGTCGACGTGGCAGTTGCCGCAGGTGGTCTGGCCCGCCTCGACCGAGTAGTAGCCGAGGAAGCCGCTCTCGGCGTCGGGGGGCGGGTTGAAGTCGCGGTCCCGGAAGACGGTGTTGGTATCGGTGCAAGCGCCGAGCAGCGTCAGCGCAATTAGCGCGACGAAAGCTCCCGTCCCTCGGCGCCCTGTGATCGAAGCAGGCATGCGCGGGTCCACTGGAAATAGGTTGTGCCGGTGTAGCGCCTACATTACAACGGGGAGTATTGAAAGCAAGGTGGATTGAAATGAGACTTGCTTCATGGAAGCCCAATCCTCTCCTCATATAAAGAGAGGTTCATTCCTTGCCGGCCAACGCGGCATTCGCGCGCGAATGCGTGGAACCGACGGTGGCCGCAGAACATGGAACAGGCTCCGCGCATCCGGCCCCTCACGGCGGTGCGGCTTGCGGTCGGGGCGCACTACCCTAGGTTTCTTCATACAACGCGGTTTGGCAGGTCCACCTGCGGAGTCCAGCTTGACCACCACAATTTGTCCGTCCTGCAAGCAAGCCACGGGCGGGAAGTTCTGCCGGCACTGCGGCGCCGCCGTTCACGCGGATCCCACCACCCAGGGATGCACCAGTTGCGGGGCGGCGCTTCGTCCCGATGCACGATTCTGCAATCAATGCGGGCGCACGGTCGGGGCCGGGACTGCCGGCGCGAGCGGCGCCGAGAAGCTGCGCTGGTTCCTGGCGGGCGGGGCCACGGTGGCGGTGGCGGGGGCGCTGGTGCTGCTCCTGACGCGCACGCCGGTGGCCTCCGCGGGCCAGCCGGCCCCCGCCACGGCCGCGGCCCGGCCTCAGGCCCCCGACGACGGGTTTTCGGCGGCCGACCTCGCGGCCATGACGCCCGAGCAGCGGTTCGACGCGCTGTTCAATCGGATCATGCGGAGTTCGGAGCGCGGGGATGAGGCGTCGGTGGGAATGTTCGCGCCGATGGCGCTGGCGTCCTACGCCGAGCTCGACTCAGTGGACGCGGACGCCCGCTACCACGCGGCGCTGATCTACCTGCACACGGGCGGGGTAGCGGAGGCGTCCGCCCTGGCCGACACGATCCTCAAGAAGCAGCCGGGCCACCTCTTCGGCTACGTGGTGAAGGGGACCCTGGCGCGGTTCCAGCAGGACAGCGCCGGCCTCAAGCGGGCGTACAAGGACTTCCTGGCCCACTACGACGCGGAGCAGAAGGCGGCCCGCGTCGAATACACCGAACACCCCCGGGCGCTGGCCGACTTCCTGGCCAATGCCCGTGAAGCGACGGGAGGCAGCACTCCATGACCCTGCTCGGCACCTTCGCGCTCTGGACCGGGCTCCTGCTCGGCGTCTGGGCCATGCTCGTGGGCTTCTCCGGCCGCTGGCACGCGCAGCCGGCGCTCGCGGTGAGCGTCACCCGGGCCACGCACGCCATGTTCGCCGTGATGCTGGTGGCGTCGGCGGCGCTCTGGAAGGGACTCATCAGCCACGACTTCAACATCGAGTACGTGGCCAGCTACACCTCGCGGAACCTGCCCGACTACTTCATCGTCTCGGCCTTCTGGGCGGGGCAGAAGGGGTCGCTGCTGTTCTGGGCGGTGGTGCTCTCGGGCTTCTCCTCGGCCGCGCAGTGGCTCACCTCGGCCCGCTACCGGGCGCTGCTGCCGTACGTGGCGGCGGTCACCAGCGGGGTGGTGTCGTTCTTCATCGTCGTCATGCTCTTCGCCTCCAACCCCTTCGAGCGGCTGCCGTTCACGCCGCCGGACGGGAACGGGCTCAATCCGCAGCTGCAGAACATCGGCATGATCATCCACCCGCCGATGCTCTACCTGGGGTACATCAGCATCACCATCCCGTTCGCCTTCGCCATCGCGGCGCTGCTGTCGCGGCGGGTGGACACGGGGTGGCTGCACGCCATCCGGAAGTGGACCATCATGTCGTGGCTGTTCCTGAGCATCGGCATCGTGCTCGGGATGTGGTGGGCGTACGTGGAGCTGGGCTGGGGCGGGTACTGGGCCTGGGACCCGGTGGAGAACGCGAGCCTGCTGCCGTGGCTCACCATGTCGGCGTTCCTGCACTCGGTGATGATCCAGGAGAAGCGGGGGATGCTCAAGCGCTGGAACATGGCGCTGATCGTGGGGTCCTTCCTGCTCAGCATCTTCGGCACGTTCATCACGCGGAGCGGCGTCATCGCCAGCGTGCACAGCTTCACGCAGTCCAACGTGGGGTACTTCTTCCTGGCCTTCCTGCTCATCTCGGGCATCCTCGGCTTCACCCTCCTCTACACGCGCTGGGACCGGCTCGAGGCGGACGTGCAGCTGGAGAGCATGGTGAGCCGGGAGGCGGCGTTCCTCTTCAACAACCTGCTGCTGGTGGGCATCGCGTTCTCGGTGCTGTGGGGGACGCTCTTCCCCATCCTGTCCGAGGCGGTGCGGGGCACCAAGATCACGGTGGGCCCGCCGTTCTTCAACAAGGTGAACGTCCCGCTGGGCCTCCTCCTGCTGATGCTGACGGGCATCGGGCCGCTCATCGCCTGGCGGAAGGCCTCGACGGCCAACCTCAAGCGGCAGTTCACCTGGCCGGTGCTCACGGGGCTCGTGGCGGGGATCGTCATGGTGGCCACGGGGAGCCGGGACTTCTACGCGGTGATGGCCATCGCGCTCGGCGCCTTCACCACGGGGACGCTGGTGCAGGAGTTTGCGCGCGGCACCCGGGCGCGGCACAAGATGTACGGGGAGGCGTGGCCCATGGCCTTCGGCCAGCTGGTGGCACGGAACCGGCGGCGCTACGGCGGCTACATCGTGCACGCGGGCATGGTGATCATGTTCGTGGCGTTCGCGGGGATGGCGTTCAAGACGGAGATGGAAGCCACCCTCAAGCCGGGCGAGACGGCCACCCTCAAGAGCCCCTACGGCCACACCTACACCTTCACCCACCTCGGCGTGTCGCAGTTCGAGCAGCTGAATCGCGTGGTGACGCAGGCGTCGGTGCAGGTGAGCAAGGACGGCAAGCCGATCGGCGTCATCAACTCCGAGAAGCGCCAGCACTTCTCCGAACCGGCCCCCGGTGTCCGGCAGAAGTCATTTGAGCCGTCCACGGAGGTGGGCATCCGGAGCGGCATGCAGGAGGATCTCTACATCGTGTATGCCGGCTCGGTGCAGGGCACCGAGGAGGCGGTCTATCGCTTCACCATCAACCCGCTGGTGCTCTGGGTGTGGATGGGCGGGGTGATCCTGGTGATCGGCGGCCTGGTGACGATGTGGCCGGGCAGCGCCGGGGCGGGCGTCACCCGCCGGGCGCAGGCGGGCTACGAAGTGCAGCTGGCGGGCGCCGGGAGCGCCTCGTGACCACGCGCCGAGACCTGCTCCGCCGCGGCGCCGCGGCGGGCCTCGTGGTGCTTGGCGGCCCGCTCCTGTTGAGTGCCCAGCAGGCGGAGCCGCTGGCCGGCCAGGGCGAGGCCGGGCTGCTCCGCGACCCGGTCTCGGCGGGCCGCGCGCGCGAGCGCGCCACCGACCGGGACAACGACGAGTTCGTGAAGGCCCTCGAGCACCGGCTGCAGTGCACCTGCGGCTGCACGCTCGACATCTACACCTGCCGGACCACGGACTTCACCTGCACCTACTCCCCGCAGCTCCACAAGGAAGTGCTGGCGCTGCAGGATGAGGGGAAGACGGGCGACGAGATCATCGCCGCCTTCGTGGCCAAGTACGGCGAGGATGTGCTGATGGCGCCGAAGGCCGAGGGCTTCAACATCGCCGGGTACGTGGTCCCGGGGGTTGCGATCCTCACGGCCGGGGCAGTCCTGACCGCCATCCTGCGCCGCCGTTCCCTGACCCGGCAGGCGGCCCTCGCGGGCGCGGCGCCGGGGACGTCGGCGGGGCCCATTGATCCGGGTGTTCCGGTGCTGCCGGGCAGCACGGGCACCCCTGAGGAGCTGGCGCGCCTCGAGCGCGAACTCCGGGAGCTCGATCCGTGATCTACGAAGCCATCGCCGCGGTCCTCGTGGCCCTCGCCGTCGTGGCCCTGCTGCTCGGGCCGCTCCTCGGCGGCAGCCAGGCGGCCCAGATTGGGGCCGACGAGCCCGAAGACCTGGAGGAGACGCCGAAGGGCATGGCGCTCGCCGCACTCCGGGAGATCGAGTTTGACCGGGCCACCGGCAAGCTGTCCGACGAGGACTACGCCGCGCTCAAGGCCAAGTACACCGCCGAGGCGTTGGATGTGCTCCGGCGCGAGGCGCCCACGCCGGCCGCGACGCCCGCCCCCGTGGCGGCCGGGGCCACCGGGGATGCCGTGGAGGCGATGATCGCCGACCGGGTGCGCGCGCTCGAGGCGGGGGCCGTGAAGTGCCCGGCGTGCGGCCCGCGGCCCGAGGGGGATGCCCTGTTCTGCTCGGGCTGCGGGCGCTCGCTGACCATTGGTGGCTGTGGCTCATGCGGGGCGGCGCTGGTACCCGGCAGCCGGTTCTGCGAGAGCTGCGGCTCGGCGGTGGCGCAGGCCTGATCACCAGCCGCGCCGGAGCCCCACGCCGAGGCTCCAGGTCTTGAGGGACGACAGTTCCGCCTCCGGCGGCAACGCGCTCTTCGCGAAGGGGGTCCCCCCCAGCGTGAAGAGCGCGCTCTGTTCCAGGGCAAAGCCGCGGCCGAGCGGCACCCGGAGGCGCAGGCCCCCCTGCCCGGCGAGGGTGGTGCGGCCAGAGCCGTCGGAGATGGCCCAGTGGTCGGTGGCCACCCCCGCCTCCACCAGCAACCGGGCGGCGGGGAGCCGGGCGAGCTCGTGGCCCAGCCGCAGGGCCAGCCGGTACCGGTCCACTCCACCATCACGATTGTCGAGCGCCAGCGCATCGGTGACCGCCCGCAGGTTGCCCGGCGCGTAGGCCCCGTCCAGCGTCAGTTCCCAGGCGCCGAAGCGGCGTCCGATCCCGAGCTCGAGCGCGAGGCGCGGGGCGGGATGCACGTCCACGGGGGCCCCCGGGATGGTCGTGGTGTCGCGCGAGGCGCCGCTGAAGCTCTCATGGCTGGCGGCGACGTGGAGGGACCAGCGGCCGGGGCGCTGGGCCACGAGCCCGGTGGGCAGTCCGAGTGGGGCCAGGGTGAGGCCGAGCAGGGCGACGACGCGAAGCGGGTGGCGCATGGAATCTCCTTGGAGGGGCCGGGATGCCCCGGGCCGCGGACGCGGCCCGGGGCGCCTGACTATTGCACGACGAGGTTGAGCCAGCCGTTGGTGGTGCCGCCGTCGGCCTTGAGGACCCAGTTGAACCCGGTGCGCGACTCGCCGGTGATCCGGCCCTCGATGGCCGTGCCGATGAGGTCGTCGTTGGTCTTGATCAGGTTCATGACGGCCGTGAGCACGTTCTTGAGGCTCTTGCCGGCCCGCAGGACGTGGTTGGGGTCGCCGGTGTCCACGGCGCCGGTCATGTCCCGGTAGAGCGGGCCGATGGCGCTGATGAAGTCGCTCCAGAGGCTGTCGCTGATCTTGAGCTCGCAGGCGGTGTTGTCGTCTTCCATGGCCACGATGCGGAAGGCCTCGTTGGGGTGCGCCGCCTGGTAGGCGTCGATCTGGGCCCGGCTGAAGAGGAGGACGGTGCCGGTCCAGTCGGTGCCGCCGTCCCAGTTGTACAGCGCCGGCTCGTGCTCGCCCGCGCAGGCGTAGCGGGTCAGGGAGTCGCTGGTGGTCTTCTGTCCCATGATGTGCACCTCAAACTCGGGACTCCCCTTCAACCAACCCTCAAAATCCGAGAAGAACTTGGCCTTGGTCATGTAGAGGCCCCCGACCGCGCCGCTCCCGCCGTCGGCACTGCAGTTGGTGCAGGTGGCACTGGCGGTCCGGAGCGGGCGATCGAAGTCGGTCTCCACCGGGACCACGGCGAGGACGGGGGTGGTGGGCGGCGTGTCGGGATCGAGGAGGATGCGGCGGCCCTGGACGTCGAAGGCGACGGGCACGTCGTGGTCCCGGGCGGCGGTGGCCACCAGGAGGTTGGGGCCGCCCTGCCAGGCGGCCCGGTGGGCGGGAACCGGGAAGTACATCTCGAGGCCACGGGTGGCGGCGAGGAGGGAGTCCACGCTCCGGTCGGATTCCCGGGTGAGGCGGGCCAGCTCGCGGCGCTCCCGGCCGCCGCCGGCGGCGAGGTCGCGCTGCAGGTGCAGCTTGTGCTCGCGAATGGGGGAGCCCTCGAGGCGGGAGCGCAGGCGGGCCCGGAAGCCGGGGTCCGCCAGGGCGAGGGCCAGGCGGCGGGCCACGCCCTCGAGTTCGCGGGTTTCGGGGGTGACGGCCTGTGCCACCGGCGGGGCCGGCGTGGCCGGGGCGGTGGGCGGGCCTTCCTCGCCACGCTCGGCGCAGGCGGTGGCGACGAGGAGGGTGCAGAGGGCGGCAGTGCGGCGGAACGACATGGACAGCCTCCGGGGACGGGGTGCAGCGCGTGGCATGACGGCGCGCCCACAGTAGGGCCTCTCCCCCGAAAGACCGGTCGCATTCCAACGCAGGCCGGTCCAAAAACACGCACGCCTAGGCGGGCGGCGCGGTGCTTGTCAGGTGGCGGGGCGGTCGACGTCCCCATGCGCGGCCCCGCGGTACGCGCGGCGGGGCCGGGCGCCCGGCGGACGCAGCTGTCCCGGCGCCAGGACGGGCCACGACCGTCCCCTCCCCGCGCCGACCGGAGCCCCGCCCATGCGCAGCGCCGCCCACCTGAAGGGCCATCCGATCCACCCCATGCTTGTCGCCTTCCCGATTGCCTTCCTCACGGGAGCCTTCGGCTTCGACGTGGCCTACTGGCTCACCGGGCAGGGGGCCTTCTGGACCACCGGGTACTACCTGGCGCTCCTCGGCGTGCTGACCGCCGTGGTGGCGGCGGTGCCCGGGCTCCTCGACTACCTGCGGGTGGTGCCACCCCGCAGCTCGGCGCGGAACCGCGCCACGCTGCACCTGGTGCTCAATGTCGGCGTGATCGTGCTCTTCGGCGCCGCCCTGCTGGTGCGGGGAGAGCCGGTGCCGCGGCTGTCCACGGTGCTCCTCCTCGAAGCGGTTGGGGACTGCGCTGCTCGCCGTCTCCGGCTGGCTCGGCGGCGAGCTCGCCTTCAAGAACCAGCTGGGGGTCGAGAACCGGTATGCCCGGGCCGGTCGCTGGCGGGAGCTGACGCTCGAGCGCAACGTCGGCGGGCCCACGGTGGTGGCGGCGGAGGGGGAACTCGAGGTGGGGCAGATGAAGCTGCTGCGCTTCCGGGACCGCCGGCTGGTGCTGGCGCGGACCGAGGACGGATTTGCGTGCTTCGAGGACCGCTGCACCCACAAGGGCGGGAGCCTGGCCGGGGGACGCTGGCCTGCGGCACGGTGCAGTGCCCCTGGCACGGGTCGCAGTTCGACGTACGGACGGGCGTGGTGCGGGCGGGGCCGGCCACCGAACCGGTCGCGACCTTCCCGGTCGATGTGGTTGCCGGAGAGGTACAACTGCGAGGTTGAGCGGGCGGCCGGGCGGCTCGAGTGGTTCCCGGTCTCGGCCGCGCGGGGAGCCCGCAGCCAGCTAGAACTCCATCGCCTCCATGGAGGCCGATGCGGAGGGGGATGACGGTGCAGAGCCCGCAGAGCAGCACCACGCCGCCGAGCGACGCGACCATCCCGAGGCCCAGGGAGGCGTCCTCGCCGGCGAACTGGGCGCGGAGGTAGCCGAGCACCGGGGTGGCCTCGAGCACCAGCACCAGGCCGAGGAGCACCACCGCGGACATCATGAACACGAGCCCGCCGAAGCTGGTGGGGATCTGGGCCGCGTTCTCGGTGTCGAAGCGCGGGTAGAGGGCGCCGAAGCAGAGCGCCAGCGCGCTCAGCGCGAAGGTGAAGAGCACGATGGTGCCGAGGCTCACCACCATCATGAACGGCGTGGCCTGCAGCAGCAGGTTGGTGCCGGCCGTGATGGCCACGGCCAGCACCAGGAGCGGGACCGTCCCCGTCCAGTACTTGCTCCAGAGGAGCGCGCGCAGGTCGAGCGGGCTCGAGCGGAGGAGCCACATCTGCTTCCCCTCGAGCGAGACCGCGGGGAAGACGAAGCGCGCCGCGATGGCCGCGAGCACGAAGCCGGCCAGCCCGAGGTTCAGGAACACCACCAGCGTCACCAGGAACACCGGCACCTTCTCGCCACTGAAGAGCGGCAGGGACTTGATGTTGAACACGTACACCACGAGCAGCACCGCCAGGAGGATGAGCTGGCTCCACTGCGTGGTGTCGCGGAAGAAGAGCCGGATGTCCTTGAGCACGAACTCGCGCCGGGCCGCCGGCATGGAGCGGAAGAGCCGCGCCCCGATCCCCGACCAGTGCTTCCCCTGCACGAAGCGCTCCGCCCCCTCCTGCGCCTTGCTGAAGCCCCCGTGATAGAGGCGCCCGTGCAGCATGGCGCCGAGCACCACGAACGCCGCCGCGGTGCTCCAGAGCAGGAGCACCGGCAGCGGGTCGGCGGTGCGCTGCAGCCAGTTCATGATCATCTGCGAGGCCCACTCGCTGGGCAGGAACGGGCTGGTCGGCGCCTGCAGGCCCTGCAGGTAGTCGATGAGGTTCCGCATCCCCTCGGGCCGCGACAGCCGCTCCGGCCGCACCAGCCGGAACAGCAGCACCAGACCGCCCACCGCCCCGATGGCGATGAGGCTCAGGAGGTCCCGGGTGCGCCGCGCGGGGAAGACGTTCACCAGGATGAGCGTGAACGCGCACCCCACCACCGACGGCAGCACGAAGTACGGCACCAGCGCGCCAATGACCACCAGCGGGAAGAGGAACCCGCCGTCGAACACCAGCCCGTACGCCGTGAAGATCGGCACCGCGATCAGCGCCACCATCCACGAGGAGTGGAGCAGCGTCTCGCCCAGCTTGGCCAGGTAGAGGTGCAGCCAGTCCACCGGCGAGGAGACCAGCAGGTCCAGGTCCTTGGCCAGGAAGAACGCCGAGAGGGCGGTGACGAGGTTGGAGAGGAGCAGCAGCGACGCAAACGAGAGGAGCAGGATGCTCAGCCCCTTCGCGGCCAGCGGCACGCCCACCTCGCTCGTGGACTGGAGGTAGCGGAGCACCCGGAACACCACGCCGAAGATCCCAAGCCAGCAGCCGAGGGCCACGAGCGTGAGCAGCAGGAAGCGGCCGCTCCCGCCGGAGCGCTCCTGGCGGAAGCGGTTCACCGCCGTCCGCCACTTGGGGATGGTGATGGTGGTGAGTGAGGGCTGCCGGGGCTCGGCCATGGTCAGTCCAGGATCAGGTCCATCTCGCGGTCGATGACGCCGCCGGTGAGCTTGAGGAAGAGCTCCTCGAGCTTGGCGTCGCCGCCGGCCGTCTGCTGCCGGACCTCGGCCATGGTGCCGCAGGCCAGGATCTTCCCGCCGACGATGATGCCGATGCGGTCGCACATCTCCTCGACGGTGTCGAGGGTGTGGGTGCTCATGAGCACGGTGCCGCCGCGATCCACGAAGGCGCGGAAGAGCTCCTTGAGGAACCGCTGGCCCTTGGGGTCCAGGCCCACCATCGGCTCGTCGACGACGATGACCTCGGGGCGGTGGAGCAGGGCGCTCGAGATGATGAGCTTCTGCCGCATGCCGTGGCTGTAGCTCTCCACCAGCTCGTCCTTCCAGGGGAGCAGCTCGAAGAGGTCGAGCAATTCCTCCATGCGCCGCTCCACCGCCTCGCCGTCCTGCCCGTAGAGCGCCGCCACGAAGCGCAGGAACTCGGCGCCCGTCAGCTTGTCGTAGACATACGGCCGGTCCGGGATGAAGCCGAGGCGCTGCTTGGCCTTGAGCGGGTCGGCGGCCAGGTTGTCGCCGGCGATCTCGATGGTGCCGGAGGTGGGCTGCAGGATGCCGGCGATCATGCGCATCGTCGTCGTCTTGCCGGCGCCATTGGGTCCGAGGAAGCCGAAGAGCTCGCCCTTCCGGATCTCGAGGTCGATCCCGTCCACGGCGGTGAACTTGCCGTAGCGCTTGGTGAGCTTGGTCAGGCGGATCATGGGGTCTCATGGAGCGCCGTCAGGCGAAGCCGTCCGGCGCGGAGCGCCAGGTCGAGGAAGCGGGCCTCGCCCCCGGTGGCGAGGCGGAGGCGGGCCACGGGGTCGCCCGGGGTGAGGGTCGGGTCCAGCGGGCGCCAGGTGCCGGTCCAGGCTTCCGCCCAGCCGGCGTTCCCAGCGGCCCCCGGCGCGGACCAGGCCCCAGACGCGCCGGGCGGGGAGGTCCGCCGCGCGGAGCAGCGCCACGAGCAACTCGACCTGCTCCTGCGCCGTGCCCTGGCGCGCGGCCAGCACCAGCGCGCGGGACGCTGGTAGCGCCCGGCGCGCTCTGTCACGGGTGTGCACCCACGCCGCGAGCGCGCGGGCCGCCGCCTCGGCCCCGGCGGCCGGCGGGATGGCGGCGAGCAGCGGGGGCGGCGAGCGCCGTGTCGAGCGACGGCAGGGGAGGCGCGGCCGGATCGTCCGGGGCGGGGCCGGTCGCGGCACTGTCGGCGGGCCGCGCCACGAGGAGCGTGTCGCCCCGGCGCTGCTGCCAGCCGCCCTGGAGCGCGGGAAGGCTGTCCGGCAGCACCGCCGGCGGGACCAGCGCCAGCACCGCGCCAAGGGGACGCCTGGGCGGGCGAGGCGTCCGTCAGGCTATAGCTGGGCGCGATGGCGCTCGTGTCCCACACCGGCGCGGGGCCGGCGCGGAAGTTGGTGCTCACCAGCTCGAACGCCGAGCGCTCGTAGGTGGCGCCGAGGGCGTGTTCCAGGCGCACGGTCATGCCGGTCCCGTCCACCCACCGGGCCAGGGGGAGGCCGCCTTCGTTCCCGTCGAGCCGCCAGGCGCGCACGGTGTCGCTGTGCGCCACGCGCCAGCGGCCGAGCGTGGTGTTGAACTCGGCGCTGTCGGGCACCACGAAGAGGGAGTCGCGCGCCACGGTGAGGCGCGGAGGCGCACCTCGGCGGCGAACGGGTCGTACACCTCGATGTTCAGGTGGCTGCCCGGACGGGGCAGCCCCCGCGAGGCGGCCACGAGCCCCTCCGCCCCTGGCAGCACCACCGGCCGCCGAAGTGCCACCACCAGGGTTTCCACCACCGCCGTTCCCTCGCTGGCCACCACCGTGAGCAGGGTGTCGGCCGTGACGGTGCCGGCCAGGGTGCGCCGGCCCGCCTCACTCAGTTCATCGGCGGACCAGCTGCTCAGCTGAAGCCCCCGGGTGTAGAGCGCCTCGGTGCGGCGGCTCACCCGCCGCCGGGCGCGGTCTCGGCCGACGGCAGGTCCAGGGTGACGAGCTCGGTGACCTTGAGGCCCTCGGGCACCGTGTCCACCGTCAGTGAGGCAAAGCCCACCTGGCGCTCACCGAGGCGCACGGCGTGGAAGGCGGCGCCAGGCGGCACCGGCCAGCGGCTGTTCTCCTCCTCCGGCGTGCGCCCGGCCAGCTGGCGCTGCGCCAGCCAGCCGAGGGACCCCACCCAGACGGTGAGGATGAGCACGGCGAGGGTGCGTCGGGTCATCGCGGCGCGGGGGGGACGGCGGCGGCGGCGGGGGTCAGGTGCCGCCCGCGTCGCGGGCGCGGCGGTACATGACCTGCGCCTCGTCCGGCAGCTTCAGGCGGTCGAGCACACGGCCGAGAGGCGGAGGTCGGCCTGGGCGGGCGCGAGCTCAGGCGCGCTCCAGCGCGGCGCGCGCGTTCCGGTAGTCCCCGGCACGGTTCGGGGCCTCGCGCCAGTAATAGTGGGCACCGGCGTGGGTGGTTCGAGTGATGGCCTTGCGGAGCGCCTCGGCCGCCGGCATGGCCATGCCCTTCCGCCAGAGCACCATGCCGAGCGTCAGGTGCGCGTTCATGTTCTCGGGCGAGAGGCGCAGGGCCTTCCGCAGGTCGCCTTCGGCCTCGGTGTAGCGCTTGAGGCGGCCGTTGATGGCGCCGCGGGACACCAGCAGGTGCACGTCGTCCGGGGTGACGCGGAGCGCGGCGGTGAGCTGCTCCAGGCCTCCTCCGGGTCGCCGGTGGTGTCGAGCAGCTGGGAGAGGTTGTTGCGCGCCGAGACGTGCGACGGGTCGAGCTGGAGCAGCTCGCGATAGCGATGGATGGCCTAGCTGGCGCGGCCCCGGCTCGCCGCCTCCATGGCGCGGCGAAAGAGGCGTTCGGCAGGACTCTCGTCGGTGCGGGGCTCGGTGACCGTGAGGTCGTCCATCGGCATGGCCGCCGCGAATGGGCGGAGCGGGAAGCCGGGGTCCGGTTCCGCGGGCGGCAGGTCCCCCTCGAGCCCGTAGGTCCCGAACAGCTCGTCCAGCATGGACTCGCTGCTCGTGGCGCGGGAGCGGTAGGTGGACATCGGCCTCACGGGTGCGGGACAATGGGGACGACGGGTGGCCTGAATAATAGCAGGGACGTGCCCCGCGCCACGGGGGTGCGCCCCGGGGCGCGCCGATCGCCGGGTCTGGTGTACAATTCTGTCCCGGCGCCGTGCGCCGTTCGTTCCCCACACCCCGAGTCCATGATCGACCGCGCCGCCCGCCTGGAGCGGATCCGTGTGCTGCTCGACGAGCGCCGCCACCCCGAGCGGCGCATCGGCATCTTCTCGGCCACCAACCTCACCCGCCTGGTGCTCCGCCTGGTGCTGATGGGGGTGGTGGGCGGGCTGGCGCAGCGGGTGCTGCCGTCGGGGCCGATCGGGGTGACGCTCACCGCCCTGGCCATCGGGGCGGCGGACATGGCGTTCGGGACGGTGTGGGCGCGGGTGCAGGCCCAGGTGCATCGCGGCTTCCAGGCCGGGACATCCGTACTGGTGGTGGTGCTGCTGCTCGGCACCCTGGTGGCGCTGCTGGGGCCCAACTCCGGCATCGCGCGAGGCCTTCGGGGGCAGGCGGCGACTTCCTCGCGGAGCAGAACGCGGCCTCGACCGGAGGAACCGGGCCCGCGGCATCGTGGTGGACCCCGCCCAGGCGTCCGGCGCCGACTGGCAACTCCTGATCACCGACTCACTCCTGGTGAAGGGCACGTACCGCGAGGCCGAGGCCTGGTGCCGCGAACTGGGCCCCGGCTGGGGCCTGCCCGGCGACTGGGCAACCTGCCGACCCTCTCCAGCTGGCCGACGCTGGAGCGGCCGGTGTCGGTCTGGGCGGCCGGCCGGGAGCGCCATCCAGATCGGGGACGGCCGGCGGCCCTCGGTGGGCTCGAGCGGCGGCTATCGCGACACCGAGGTGAAGGTGGTGCTGTGCGTGCAGGGAGGGCCCTGAGGTGTTCGGCCTCACCGAGTTCTACGTGAACGAGGACGAGCTGGACCAGCTCTCGGACGTGGAGCTGGCGCGCCTCGAGGACCGGCTGCGCCTGGAGCAGGAGCTCGACGTGCGCAAGCGGGCCCAGCTCACCGTCGGGCCGGGTGATCGTCTTCGTCCTGAGCGCGCTCGGCATCGCGCTGACCCTGATGATCTTCGCCCGGGTGGTGCCCACCGAACGCCTCGGGCCGCTCAACATTCCCCTCTACCTGATGGCCATCGGCGCCGGGATCGGGTCCCGGGCATGGGGTGTGGCTGGTGGCCGGGTACGCGGTGCGGAACGCGGTGCGCTGCATCCTCGGCCACTGGCCGGTGGTGCTGTTCATCATCGTGGCGCTGGCCCGCCTTTCGGGCGGCTGACCCCGCTGCCGGGGGAGGTTCCCGGGCGCCCGCCACGGGCCCGGGGTTGAAGCGTGATGCCCGGTGCCGGTACGTTTCCCGTCTTATGGCACAGGAATACCTCGTCGTCCGCGGCGCCCGCGAGCACAACCTCAAGAACGTCTCGGTCCAGATCCCCAGGGACCGGCTCACCGTGATCACCGGCCTGTCGGGGTCGGGGAAGTCGTCGCTCGCCTTCGACACGATCTACGCTGAGGGGCAGCGGCGCTACGTCGAGTCGCTCTCGGCGTACGCGCGGCAGTTCCTCGGGCTCATGGAGAAGCCGGACGTCGACGCCATCGAGGGGCTCTCGCCGGCGATCGCCATCGAGCAGAAGACGGCGGGGCACAACCCGCGCTCCACGGTGGGCACGGTCACCGAGATCTACGACTACCTGCGCCTCCTCTGGGCCCGCGCCGGCGTGCCGCACTGCCCCAACGACGGCAGCCCCATCCAGCGGTCCAGCGCCACCCAGATCACCGAGACCATCCTCGGCTGGCCCGAGGGCACCCGCATCGAGGTGCTGGCCCCGCTGGTGCGCGGCCGGAAGGGCGAGTTCAAGGAACTCTTCGATGAGTTGCGCCAGCGCGGCTTCGCCCGCGTGCGGGTGGACGGCGAGACGTACGACCTGAACGAGGTCCCGGCGCTCAACCGGCGCCAGAACCACGACGTCGCGGTGGTGGTGGACCGCCTCGTGGTGCGCCCCGCCGACCGCGCGCGCCTGGCCGATTCCGTCGAGACCGCGCTCAAGGCGGCCGAGGGCGTGGTGGAGGTGTGGCGGCACGACCGGAAGCAGCCCGAGCCGGTGATGTTCTCGGAGAAGTTTGCGTGCCCCACCTGCGGGCTGTCGCTGCCGGAGCTCGAGCCGCGGCAGTTCTCCTTCAACTCGCCCTTCGGCGCCTGTCCCGAGTGCCACGGCGTGGGCGCCCGGCGCGAGGTCAACGCCGACCTCATCCTCGGCGACGCGAGCATCACCATCCTCGAGGGGGTGGTGCTCCCCTGGGGCGAGCCCACGGGCTACCTCCGGAAGGTGGTGCTGCCCACGCTCGCCCGGGCGCTCAAGTTCGACCTGGCCACGCCCTGGGGGCAGATCCCCGAGGCCGCGCGGCAGGCGCTGCTGCACGGCGCGCCGGGGAAGAAGCTCAAGTTCACCGTCGAGGGCGCCCGGAGCCGCGACGACTACGAAAGCGAATGGGAAGGGATCGTCGCCAACGTGGCGCGCCGCTACCGCGAGAGCGCCAGTGACGCGGTGCGCTCGAGCCTCGAGCAGTTCATGGTGGAGGAGCCGTGCCGTGCCTGCGAGGGGCACCGGCTCAAGCCCGAGTCGCTGGCGGTGCTGGTGGGCGGCAAGGGGATCGGGGAGGTGGTGGACCTGCCGGTGACGGCGGCGTTCGACTTCTTCTCGGCACTCCCGGTCCGCGGGCCCGGCGCCACCAAGCCGGTGAAGGGCATCGCGCCGCTCGACCCGGACGTGGCCGGCCCCATCCTCAAGGAAGTCTGCGACCGGCTCCGCTTTCTCCGCGACGTGGGCCTCGACTACCTCACCCTGGGCCGTTCGGCCGGCTCCCTGTCGGGCGGGGAGGCGCAGCGGATCCGGCTGGCCACGCAGATCGGCTCCCGCCTGACGGGCGTCCTCTACGTGCTGGACGAGCCGAGCATCGGCCTGCACCAGCGGGACAACGAGCGCCTGCTCCACACCCTCAAGGACCTCCGCGACCTCGGCAACACCGTGCTGGTGGTGGAGCACGACGAGGACACCATCCGCGCGGCGGATCATGTGGTGGACCTCGGGCCCCGCGCCGGCCGCCACGGCGGTGAGGTGATCGTCGAGGGGACCATCGACGACGTGCTGGCCCACCGCGAGTCGCTCACGGGGCGTTACCTGCGGGGGGAGCTCCGCATTCCGGTGCCCCCGAAGCGCCGGGTGCCGGAGAAGGGGAAGCAACTCCGCGTGGTCGGGGCCAAGGCCAACAACCTGAAGAACCTGACGGTGGACTTCCCCCTCGGGCTCTTTGTGGCCGTCACCGGGGTCTCGGGCTCGGGCAAGTCCACGCTCGTCACCGACATCCTGTACCAGGCGCTGGCGCGGCATTTCTATCGCGCCAAGGTGATCCCGGGGCTGCACAAGGGACTCGAGGGGCTCGACCACATCGACAAGGTCATCGACATCGACCAGAGCCCCATCGGCCGGACCCCGCGCTCCAACCCGGCCACCTACACCGGGCTCTTCACCCCGATCCGCGAGCTCTTCACCCAGCTGCCGGAAGCCAAGATCCGCGGCTACGGGCCGGGCCGCTTCTCCTTCAACGTGAAGGGCGGCCGCTGCGAGGCCTGCGAGGGCGACGGGCTGGTGAAGATCGAGATGCACTTCCTCCCCGACGTCTTCGTGCCGTGCGAGGTGTGCAAGGGCAAGCGCTACAACCGCGAGACCCTCGAGGTGCGCTACCGCGGCCGCAGCATCGCCGAGGTGCTGGACCTCACCGTGGCCGACGCGCTCGACTTCTTCGAGAGCCAGCGCCGCATCGCCGAGCGGCTGGAGCTGCTGAACGACGTGGGGCTCGGCTACATCCACCTGGGCCAGGCCGCCACCACGCTTTCCGGCGGCGAGGCGCAGCGCGTGAAGCTGGCGACGGAGCTCGCCAAGCGGGACACCGGCCGCACCCTCTACATCCTGGACGAGCCGACCACCGGCCTCCACTTCGAGGACGTGCGGCTGCTGCTGGAGGTGCTGCACCGGCTGGTGGACAAGGGCAACACGGTGCTCGTCATCGAGCACAACCTCGACGTGATCAAGACCGCCGACTGGATCCTCGACCTCGGTCCCGAGGGCGGCGATGGCGGCGGGCGCGTCGTGGCCGCGGGAGCGCCCGAGGCCGTAGCGGCAGTAGCCGAGAGTCACACCGGGCGCTTCCTGCGGTCGGTGCTCCGCTAGGGACGCTCGCGGACCGGCCGGCGGCGGGATATGTTCGACCCATGACCGCCCCCGCCGACTCCCTCCCCGACCTCCGCGCCCGCCTCGGCGAGCGCTACGAGATCCTGCGCCAGCTGGGACGGGGCGGGATGGGCGCGGTGTACCTCGCGCGCGAGCGGCGGCTCGACCGTCCCGTGGCCATCAAGGTCCTCCCGCCCGACCTCGCCACCCAGCCGGAACTGCGGGAGCGGTTCCTGCGCGAGACCCGCACCGCCGCCAGCTTCTCCCATCCCAACATCGTCCCGGTCTACGGCGTGGAGGAGCAGGACGGGCTCCTGGCCTTCGCCATGGGGTACGTGGAGGGCGAGTCCCTCGGTGCGCGGGTGGCGCGGACCGGGCCGCTCGGCACCAAGGAGGCGGTGCGGCTGCTGCAGGACGTGGCGTGGGCGCTGGCGTACGCGCATGGCCGCGGGGTGGTGCACCGCGACATCAAGCCGGACAACATCCTGCTGGACCGCGCCACCGGCCGCGCCCTGGTCACCGACTTCGGCATCTCGCGCAGCATCGCGGCGCCGGGCGCCGCCGCCGCCCCCGGCCTCACCCGGGTGGGCGAGGTGGTGGGCACGCCGGAGTTCATGAGCCCCGAGCAGGCCTCCGGCGACACGGTGGACGGGCGGAGCGACCTCTATTCGCTCGGACTCGTGGCCTGGTTCGCGGTGACGGGCCAGCTGGCCATCAGCGGTGACACCACGCAGAAGATCCTCGTCCGCCAGCTCACCGAGGCCGTGCCGTCGGTGGCGCTGCGCCGCCCCGACCTGCCACCCCCGCGCGCGGATGGCAGCGACCGGCAGCTGCGGAAGGAACCCGGCGATCGCTTCGCCTCGGCCGAGGCGCTGGTGGAGGCCCTCGAGTCGGCGCAGCTCTCGGCACCCGAGGTGGCGCTCCCGGTGCGGCTGCTGGCGCAGGACCTGGGACAACTCGGCCTCGTGGCCGTCTTCCTGCTGATCATTATCACGATGTGGCAGGGCGGCACGGCGCAGCGGGGGCCTGACAACATCGACATCGCGCTGCCGGGGATCTTCCTGCTCGCGGTGCTCTGGGGACGGCTGGCGATGACCATGGGTGCCGCCCGGCGCGTGGTGGAGGCCGGCTTCCTGCCGGCAGAGATCCTGGCCGGGTTCGGGCGCGTGCTGAGCGAACGCGAGGAGGAGCGGGCGCGCTTGCGGTCGCTGCCGCAGGTGGTGGCGCGACGGCGGAGGACGGTGATCACCTTCGGCAGCCTGACCGCCATGGGTGTGTTGATGATCTGGGTGGTCCTGCAGGCACGGGTACCGAACGGTCCCAACCACTTCACGGTGCCCCGCCCGTATGTGGTGATGTTGCTGTCGGCCGTGGTCATGATCGGCATCTCGATGATCGGCCTGATGCGCAGCCCGTTCCGCCCCGGCATCGGCGAGCGGCTCTTCCGGGTGGTGTGGATGGGGCTGCCGGGGCGCCTTTTCCTCCGACTGGCCGCCCGTGGCGTGACGCCGGCCGGCGGTCCGCACCTCACCCCGCCGCCTGTCTCCCCGGTCCGGGTGACACCGGCTTCGCCGCCGGCCTCCCCGCTGCGTGCCGAGTCCGACCGGCTGGCGCGGCTCGAGGCGCGTGTCGAGTCCCTCGAACGCTGGCGCGAGGGCGGCGGAGGCGGCTGACCCCGTGCGTGCCCTCCCACCTCCGGGCGGGTCCGCTACTTTTCCGGCGAGTGACGCGTCGCCATCCCGGTGAACGCGCGTCCCCGACTCGATCCCGGATGCCCGCCGTGCCCCGTCGCCCCGCCTCGGCTGCCGCCTTACTCCTGGCCCTCGTGCTGGGCGCTCCCGCCCTCGTGGCCCAGGGGGGCTCCCCGGCCAATCTCTTCCGTGCCACGGAGACCCTGCCGGTCTTCACCCACATCAATGCCGGCGGCAATCTCCTCGTGAGCACCCCGCCCAACGGCCGGCCCACGGTGGTGCTGTTCCTGCGGCGTGCCCAGGCGGAGAGCTTCCTGGCCGGGGTGAAGGCCCAGAACGCCACGGTGGCGTCCCAGCTCCGCCTCGACTCGCCGACGCTGAGTGACGTGCTGCGGCAGCGGCCCGCGGCCGGCGGCTACGAGATCACCTTCGTGCCGGATCCCGAACAGGTGCTGGCGGCCAACGACGAGTTGCGGCGCCAGGGGAAGGCCGCGGTGCAGGGCACGCCGGTGTTCCTGCTCCGCTCCGACGCGCTGGGGTACGTCACCATCACGGTGAATGGCCACCAGGTGATTCCGGCCTTCCTGGGCTTCGGCGAGGTCCTGGCCCTGCGGCAGCAGACGCAGGCGCAGGTCGGCACGCCCGCCACGCTGGCTATCGAGGTCACGAGCCTCGAGGGCCTGCTCACGGCGCTGCAGGGCGCCCCGAGCCCCTTCTTCAACACCGTCCTGCTGCAACCCGCCGGCGGCGCCACCGCGGAACTGGTGCGCTGACGCCCCGGCGGGCCTCCGTCGTCAGGCGTCCTGCGGCAGCGCGGACACGGGCTGCCACTCCTCCGAGCCGGCGCGCGCCACCATGACGTCGGCCTCGAGTTCCCCGCGCTGGATGAGTTCCCGCACCGTGGGCAGCGGCACCGGCCCGCGGGGCACCCCGCCACGCGGCAGGTAGAAGTAGCTGGTGCCGCCGCGCTCCGCCGCCTTGGCGGCGATCAGCTTCCCCGCGTTCCCCGCCTGCACCGCCAGCAGCTTCCCCGCCTGGCCCGCCGCCCCCGCCAGCGTCCGCGTGGCGCCGGCCAGCGAGCCACCCGCGCCCGCCAGCAGCTGCTTGAGCCGCTCCCCGTCGTCCGTCTGGAAGCTCTTGAGCGCCGTGGCGTCCACGTTCCCGCTCACGTCGAACTCGAGGTAGGGCGCCTTGGAGAAGCCCAGCACCGGCGCCAGCAGGACGGTCGGGAACGCCAGGTAGGCATTGTTGTAGTGCTTCACCGCGGTGTTGAGCGTGGTGCGCGCGTGCTGGATGTCCAGCTCGCAGTGCTGGATGCTGTCCACCAGCCGGTGGTACTGCTCGCTGGCCTTGAACTCGGGCGAGCGCTCGGCGGCGCCCATCAGGGAGCTCAGCACCGCGCCCGACTGGGCATAGGCCACCGCGATGGCCGCCGAGTTGTTGTCCTGCGCCAGCTTGAGGTGGGTGAACTGCTCGCTGGCCTGGAAGTTCTTCACGATGTCCCCGAGCTGGTTGACCAGGTTGAGCTTCTTGGCCACCGCCACCTGCACGTTCGAGGTGGCCTCGCGCACCTCCTGCGCCTGCTTCTGCAGCTTGTTGTACGTCCACGCCGCGAACGCCAGCAGCGGCAGGCCGATCCAGAGCAGCAGGCTGAACAGTCCCGTGATGAAGCCCCACATGACGGCACCTCGCTGGGAGAGAGTCGGGGAACGACGGCCGGGCCGTCAGGGAATGCCGATGTCGAACGTCACGCCGCTCACCGTGAGCGTGCCGGACGCTGCGGTGGCCGGCGTGGGCGGTAACGAGGCGGAGAGGGTGCCCTGAAGCCGCGTGGCGCTCAGCGCGGTGACGGTGAGGGTGCCGGTGTTCCCGCCGCCGCCGCCCCAGCAGCAGTTCACGCTGCCGAAGGGATTGGACACCGGCCCGATCATGGTGACCACCGCGTCGCCCGGGGCGGAGCCCACCGTGTACGTGCCGGGCCCCGTGAAGCCCGTCACGGCCACCGACAGGGTGTACGCGGTGTTGTTGGCACCGAGCACCAGGGTGCCGGCCTGCAGCTGCATCACCACCGTCGACGCCAGCCACGGCGCGCCGCCCACCGTGCCGTCCAGCCGGCTCCCGGCATTGTCGGGCAGGGGGGCGAAGGTGCCGCCGAGGAGCAGGTCGAACTGGCCCGCGGTCACGGCCCGTGTCCCATGGGCGCTGCCCAGGAGGGAATCGGCATCATAGGTGAAGGTCCCCACGATCCTGCTGCTGGTGAGCGTGGTGATGGTCACGCTGCCCGCCGCCCCGGAGAGCGGCGTGCTCCAGCCGCGGCCGGTGAGGTCGCTGACCTGTCCGAGGCCGCCCACCGCGGTCCCGCCCATGCCGAGCGGATAGGTGCCCACCGAGTCGATGTTGTAGAGGATCAGGAGCAGCGTGGTGCCGTTGGCCAGGCCCTGGATGGTGATGGCCCCGAACGGGCCGACCTGGGCCTTCCGGCTGGTGCTGCTGGCGCTCCAGGCCTGGCCGTCGATCACGGCGGAGAACCCGCTGGATCCTCCGCCGCCCCCGCCACCGCCTCCGCCCCCTCCACCGCCGCCATTCGAGGGACCGGTGCTTCCGCCGCCACCACAACCGATGCCCGCCGCCAGCGCCCCGATCCCGAGCGCCATCACTGTCAGTCCACGCATCCAAGCCTCCGTCCATGGGGGTGTCCCTTCGCCATGCGCAGGACGCGGGGAAAAACCATCATGGCCCGAATGAGGCCGACGGGTGGCTGGCCGATTCCGGTCCCGGGCGTACCTTGGGAACCACGGAGGGCCCCAATGGTGACCATGGTCCCGGATGACGAGCGGCTGGCGGTGGATCGGCTCTTCGCGGCGGCGTACGAGGAGCTCAGGCGGCTGGCGGGTGCCGTGCGTCGCGGGGACCGGCAGGTGACGCTCACGCCCACCGCGCTGGTCAACGAGGCGTGGCTCAAGCTGGCCGCCACGCCCGCCGTGGGGCGGCTCTCGCGGCTTGAGTTCAAGCGGGTGGCCGCCCGGGCCATGCGGCAGGTGCTGGTGGAGGCCGCGCGCCGGCGCCTGGCCGACAAGCGCGGCGGCGGGGCGATGCCGGTGACGCTCGACGATGCCCTCGAGGGCGGCACCACGAGCCCGGCCGAGGTGCTGGGCCTGCACGAGGCGCTGGAGACGCTGGCGCGGGTGAGCCCGCGGCAGGCCGCCATGGTGGAGGGCCGCTTTTTCGGCGGCCTCGAGGTCCCCGAGATCGCCGAGCTTCTCGGCGTGTCGGAGGCCACCGTGCTGCGGGACTGGCGCGCGGCCCGCGCCTGGCTGGCCCACGCGCTCCGTCCCGGCCCCTGAGTCCCATGGAGCGCGCCCGCTGGGACGAGATCCAGGCGCTCTTCCACGAGGCGCTGGCCCAGGCCGCCCCGGCCCGCGAGGCGCACGTGCGCGCCCGGGCGGGGGCCGACGTGGAGCTGGCGAGCCTTGTCCTCGGGATGCTCGCGGCCGATGCCGCCGACGACTCGGTCCTCGACCGCGGCCTCGCCGGTGCCGCCGAGGTGGTGGTGGGCCGCGTGGACCAGCCGGCGCGCCGCCAGCTGTTCGGTCCCTACCGCCTGCTCCGGATCCTGGGCGAGGGCGGCATGGGCGTGGTCTACCTCGCTGAGCGCGCGGACCTCCGCACCCAGGCGGCCATCAAGATCCTGCCCGACGCCTGGCTCTCCCCCGCGCGGCGCGAGCGCTTCCGGGCCGAGCAGCGCACGCTGGCCCAGCTCAACGACCCGGGCATCGCCCGGCTGTACGACGCCGACATGCTGCCCGACGGCACCCCGTGGTTTGCCATGGAGTACGTCGACGGGCTCCCGCTCACCGAGTGGTGCCGGACCCGCCGGAGCTCCATGCGCGAGCGGCTCCGGCTGCTCCGCACCGTGGCCGAGGCCGTCCGGCACGCACACGAGCACGCGGTCATTCACCGCGACCTCAAGCCGTCCAACATCCTGGTCCGCGCCGACGGCGTGGTGAAGCTGCTCGATTTCGGCATCGCCAAGCAGCTCGAGGCGGTGGACCTCCCGGCCGACCAGACCCGCACCGGTCTCCGCGCCCTGACCCCCGGCTATGCGGCGCCCGAGCAGCTCCTCGGCGGGCGCATCGGCGTGCATACGGACGTCTATGCCCTCGGTGTCGTCCTCTACGAGCTGCTCGCCGGCCGGCTGCCGTTCGACGTCACCGGTCTCGCGCCCGAGGCCGCGGCCGCCCTCGTCCTGCGCGGCCCGCCGGTCCGGCCATCCCTGGCCTCACGTGAGGTGGCCGGGCGCGCCGGCGAGCTTTGGTCCGCCGTGGGCACAAGCACTTGGGCGGACCTCGACGTGCTCTGCCTCACCGCCATCCATCCCGATCCCGCACGGCGCTATCGCAGCGTGGATGCGCTCATTGCCGAGATCGACCGGTTCCTGGCCGGGGAGCCCCTCGAGGCGCGGCCCGATGCGCTCGGGTATCGCCTCGGCAAGTTCCTCCGGCGCCACGCGGCCGCCACCGCCGCGGCCACGCTCGTGCTGCTCGTCCTGGTGGGGCTGGTGGGCTTCTACACCTACCGGCTGGCGCAGGCGCGCAACGCCGCGCTCGCCGAGGCCGCGCGCGGCGCCCGGATCCAGGAGTTCATGCTCGGCCTGTTCCAGGGTGGCGAGGCCGCCGTGGCCCCGGCGGAGAGCCTGCGGGTGGTGTCGCTGCTCGAGGGTGGGGTGCGCGATGCCTCGGCGCTCGACCGGGAGCCGGCGGTGCAGGAGGAGCTGCTGCAGACGCTCGGCAGCGTCTTCCAGCGGCTGGGGCAGCTGGAGCGGGCGGACACGCTGCTTGCGCGGGCGCTCGCCCAGCGGCGCACCCGCGTTCCCGCGGAGGACCCCGCCTTGGCCCGGAGCCTCGTGGCGCTGGCCCAGCTCCGCATGGCGCAGGCCCGCTTCGCCGAGGCCGATTCGCTGGCCCGCGACGCGCTGTCGCGCGTGCGCGACGCCGTCCCGGCCGACCACCCCGTGGTGGCCGAAGCCACGGTGACGCTGGCGCAGGTGCTGCAGAAGCGCGGCAGCTACCCCGAAGCCATCACCCTGCTGGCCGCCCTGGTCCGGCAGGACGCCGCCGCCGGCGCCTCCACCCCCGAGCACGCCACCCACCTGCGCGAGCTGGCCCAGGCTCACTTCTACGCCGGGGACTACCCCCTCGCCGACACCCTGGGCCGCGCCGTGCTGGCGCTCGACGCGGCGCGCCACGGCCCGCGGCACCCCGACGTGGCCAGCGACCTCGCCGCCCTCGGCGAGGTGCAGCTCATGCTGGGCCACTACGCCGCCGCCGAGTCGCTGTACACGGAGGCCCTGGGTATCACGCGCCGCTGGTACGGCGAGGCGCACCCCGAGGTGGCCGCCAACCTGACGCGCCTGGGGCG
The DNA here is from genome assembly GCA_044221825.1 of Gemmatimonadales bacterium. Lineage (GTDB taxonomy): Bacteria > Gemmatimonadota > Gemmatimonadetes > Gemmatimonadales > GWC2-71-9 > JADJOM01. Next base: position 10,285 of record JBGAOL010000001.1, on the reverse strand, counting down.
CGCCCTCACCTACCAGAAGCGCATTCCGGAGGCGGTGACGGCCCTGGACCAGGCGCTCGCCGTGCAGCGTCGCGTCTACGGCCCCCGGCACCCCCAGGTGGCGGAAGCCCTGAACGAACTCGGCAACGTGGCCTGGACCGTGGACGACTACCCCGTGGCGGAGGCGCGGTTCCGTGAGGCATTGTCCATCTACCGGGGCAGCCTGGGGGAGTTCCACCAGTTCGTGGCCGTGGCCCTCGCCAATGTGGCCAGCGTGGTGATGCAGCGCGGCGACCCGCGCGGCGCCGAGCCGCTCTTCCGGGAGGCGCTGGCCATCTACGACAGCATCCTGCCGCCGGGTCACGTCAACGCCGGCATCGGGCACATCAAGCTGGGGCGCGCGCTGCTGCGCCAGGGCCGCTACCGCGCGGCGATCGGCGAGACGCGCGCCGGCTACGACATCCTGGTCCGGCAGACCGATCCCGCCACCAGCTTCCTCCGTGCCGCCCGCCGCGACCTCGTGGCCGCCTTCGACTCCCTGGGCGAGCCCGCCGCGGCCGAGCGTTTCCGGGCGGAACTCGCCGACACTGTGCCGCGCCCCAATCCCTGATCCCGGCCCCTCTCTCCTGCGCGCCAGCCGGGCTACGTTTCCGGACCGCCCGCGCCGAAACCCGCCGCGGCCGGCCACGTCGGGGCACGCAACCGGCCCCTGCACGATCCACCCTGTCCCGCGATCCGCATGCACCCCGCCTTCCGCTCCGTGGCCCGCCGGGCCACGCCCGCGCTCCTCGCCCTGCTGGTGTGGCGTCCGGTTCCAGTCCCCGCGCAGGTGGCGGACACCGCACTGCTCAACCTGCGCCGGATCTACGCCAGCCCCGAGTTCCGGCCCGAGACCTTCGGGCCCGCGCGCTGGCTGGCGGGCGGGAAGGCGTACACCACGCTCGAGGCTTCGCGGGAGGGGAAGGGCGGGCAGGACCTGGTCCGCTACGACGTGGAGACCGGGGAGCGGACCGTGCTGGTTCCGGCCACCCGCCTCATTCCCCCGCGCGACACGGTGCCGCTGGCCGTCGACGCCTACAGCTGGTCGGCCGACGAGCGGCAGCTGCTGCTCTTCACCAATACCCAGCCCGTCTGGCGCCTCAATACCCGGGGCGACTACTGGTCGCTCGACTTGCGCACCTGGCGCCTGAAGCAGCTGGGCGGCCGGCAGGCGAAGCCCTCGACGCTCATGTTCGCCAAGTACGCGCCCGATGGGCGCAAGGTGGCGTACGTGCGCGAGAACAACCTCTACGTCGAGGACCTGGCCACCGGCCGCATCACCCAGCTCACCCGCGACGGCTCCCGCACCATGATCAACGGGACCTTCGACTGGGTCTACGAGGAGGAGCTGATGGGCTACGCCGACGGCTGGCGCTGGAGCCCCGACGGCACCGCCATCGCGTACTGGCAGCTCAACGCGGACTCGGTGCGCGACTACGTGATGCTCAACAACACTGACTCGCTCTACTCCCAGGCGGTGCCGGTGCAGTATCCCAAGGCCGGCGAGTCCAACTCCGCCGCCCGGATCGGCATCGTGCCGGCCGCGGGCGGCGCCACCCGCTGGCTCGCCCTCCCCGGCGACCCGCGCAACCACTACCTGGCCCGCATGGAGTGGGCGGGCTCGAGCGACGAGGTCGCCGTCCAGCAGCTCAACCGCCTGCAGAACACCAACACCGTCTTCCTCGGCGACCGCCGCACCGGGAGCGTGCGCCCCGTGCTCGTGGAGCGCGACAGCGCCTGGGTGGAGGTGGCCGACTGGCGCTGGCTCGACGGCGGCCGCCGCCTCCTCTGGGAGAGCGAGCGCGACGGCTGGAACCACCTCTACACCGTCTCCCGCGACGGCCAGGCCACCACCCTCCTCACCCCGGGCGACTTCGACGTGGCGAGCGTGGCCGGGGTGGATGAAGCCGGCGGCTACGTCTACTACATCGCCTCGCCGGACAACGCGGCGCAGCGCTATCTCTACCGCGCCCGGCTCGACGGGCAGGGCCAGGCCGAGCGGATCTCGCCGGCGGGGCAGGCAGGCACGCACGGCTACAACCTGGCGCCGGATGCCCGCACCGCGATTCACACCTTCTCGCGCTTCGGCGTGCCGCCGGTGACGGACCTCGTCTCGCTGCCGGACCACCGGGTGCGCCGGGTCCTGGCGGCCAACGCCCAGCTCGGCGCGCGGGTCAACGCGCTGGAGCGCGGCGCGGTGGAGTTCTTCCAGGTGGACGCCGACGGGGTGCCGCTCAACGGCTGGATCATGAAGCCGGCTGGGTTCGACCCGTCGAAGAAGTATCCGCTCTTCATCTCCATCTACGGCGGCCCCGGCTCCCAGACCGTGCTCGACGCCTGGGGCGGCGCCAACTATCTCTGGTACACCCTGCTCACGCAGAAGGGGTACCTGGTGGCCAGCATCGACAACCGCGGCACGGGGATGCGCGGGCGCGCCTGGCGCAAGATCATCTACCGCCAGCTCGGCGTGGTGGAGACGCACGACCAGGTGGCCGCCGCCCGCGCCATGAGCCGCTGGAGCTACGTGGACCCCGCGCGCATCGGCATCTTCGGGTGGAGCTACGGCGGGTTCATGAGCCTCAACACCCTCTTCCAGGGCAGCGACGTCTACAAGATGGCCATCGCCGTGGCCCCGGTGACCCACTGGAAGTACTACGACAACGTCTACACCGAGCGCTTCAATGGCCTCCCGCGGGACAACCAGGCCGGCTACGACGCCGGCTCCCCGCTCAGCCACGTGGGCGGCCTCCGCGGCCGCCTCCTCCTGGTCCACGGCACCGGCGACGACAACGTGCACTACCAGAACACCGAGGCGCTGGTCAACGCGCTGGTGAAGGCCGACAAGCAGTTCGACTTCATGAGCTACCCCAACCGCAACCACGGCATCTTCGGCGGCAACACCACGATGCACCTGCGGACGCTGCTCACCGGCTTCATCGACGAGACCCTGGGTCCCCCGCGCACGCCCCCCGCGGCCCCCGCGCCGCGCCCGCTCACCAACTGAGCTTTCCTCCGGCCCCGACTCGCGCGATCTTCAGCCCATGACCTCGCCTGACGGCATCGTTGAACAGCTCGCCCCGCTCCTTGCGGGCCAGTACTCCCTCGAGCGCGAGCTCGGCCGGGGCGGCATGGGGGTCGTCTATCTGGCGCGGGAGACGCGCCTCGAGCGCCCCGTCGCCATCAAGGTGCTGCCGCCGCACCTCGGCGCCCTGCCGGGCGTGCGCGAGCGCTTTCTGCGTGAGGCACGGACCGCCGCCCAGCTTTCCCACCCGAACATCGTCCCGATCTACCGCGCGGAGGAGGTGGGCGGCTACGCCTACTTCACGATGGGGTACATCGACGGCCAGACCCTGGCCGAGCGGGTGCGGGATCGCGGCCCGCTGCCGCCGCAGGAGGTGGTAGGCATCCTCCGCGAGTCGGCCTGGGCGCTCGCGTACGCGCACGCCCGGGGCGTGGTGCACCGCGACATCAAGGCCGCCAACATCATGGTGGAGCGCGCCACCGGACGCGCTGTGGTCACCGACTTCGGCATCGCGCGGGACCAGTCGGCCTCGTCCCTCACCCAGCAGGGCGAGGTGGTGGGGACCGTCCACTACATGAGCCCGGAGCAGGCCAACGGCCAGCCCCTCGACGGCCGTAGCGACCTCTACTCGCTCGGCGTGGCGGGCTTCTACGCCCTCTCCGGCCGCCTCCCCTTCGAGGGCGACAACGCCACCGCCGTGCTCGTGGCCGTGGCCAGCCGGCAGGCGCCGTCCCTGGCCACCGTCAGCTCCACGGTGCCGCGCCCACTCGTCGAGGTCATCGACCGCTGCCTGGCCCGCGAGCCGGAGGCACGCTTCCACACCGGCGAGGCCCTGGCCGACGCGCTGGCACTGGCCCTCGAGCGCTCCGCGATGCAGCTCGCCACGGTCACCTCCGCCGACCGGGTCGTCCCGGAGGACCAGGCCCAGGCCATCTGGCTGCGCGCGGCGCAGCTGCAGGCGGAGGCCGCGTCGCGGCTGCAGCTCCGCTCCCAGGAGGGCGGGCTGATCGGCATCACCCAGTCGCTCCCCACTGGCGGCTACCGGCTCAAGGACGTGGAACAGGCGGCGGCCGAGGTCGGGATCGCGCCGGAGTTTGTGGCGCTGGCGCTCGCCGAGCAGCCCGGTGACCGCGCCCCGGGGCGGGCGGTGGTGGTTGGCGGGACCGGGGAGGATCGCCGGATCACCCGGCTCCTCGGCACCGAGAAGCGGAGTTTCTCCGTCTCCCGTCTCATCAAGTCCAGCCCCAAGCTCACCCTCGAGGCCATCGGCCGGGTGTTCACCGCCCGCCCCTATCTCCTCCGGCTGCGCGATACGGTGGGTGGGCACCCCTTCAGCGGCGGCGTGCTCGTATTCGACGTACCCAACATCATGAAGGGCGGGCTCGCGAGCGCCGGGGTGCTCGAGTCGTACACCCCCTTCACCTACCGCATGTATCAGCTCGAGCTGTTCCAGCTCAACGTCACGATGCGCCCGGTCTCCGGGGCCGGCGGGACCAGCACCGAGGTCACCATCTACGGCGACCTGCGGCCGGGCCTCCGCAAGAATCTTCGCACCAACTACTGGATCGCCGGGGCGCTCGGGACCAGTGGGGCCGCCATTGCCGGCGGGGTGAGCCTCGCGGCCATGGGTCTCGGGGCGCTCGCGGCGCTTCCCGCGCTCGGCGGTGCGGCACTGCTCGGCGGCCTCAGCCTGGCTGGGTATCGGCTGCTGTACCCGTACGCGCTGCGGAAGGCCGAGGAGGAAGTGGACGGGATGATCGCGGCGATCGAGGGGAACATCCGGGCGGCCCAGGTCTTTGGTGCCGCCCCGGTGCCCGAGCCGCCGCCACGCGTGAACATGCTGGACGGCACCTTGGGCTGAGTGACCGCAAATGCGCCTCGACCCTCCGCGCTTCACGCCCTACATTCGGGACTGCCCCTGAACAAGGAGGACGCCATGACCTACGAGCAGATCGTCGCCGTCCTGGGCTTCGCCAACAGCAACGAACGCGCGGTGCGGATCGTGACCGCCGACCGCCACGAAGTCACCGGCATTCCCACCAGCGTGGATACTCACATCACCGCCCATGAGGTCTACCTCCACCCCCTCGACGACGACAGCACCGAGATCGCCATGAGCCTGGGCGAGATCCGCGAGGTGGAGCTGATCTGAGCCCGCGGGAACCGGGGCGCGTTTCCCTTTCCCACGCTCCCCTATAGGTTTGGCCCATGGTTTCCCTCCTCGACATCATCGGCCCGGTCATGGTGGGCCCCTCGTCGTCACACACGGCGGGGGCCTGCCGGATCGGGCTCTTTGCGCGTGAGATGGCCGGCGGCCAGCCCGAGACGGCCCTGGTGGAGCTTCACGGCTCCTTTGCCCGGACCGGCACCGGGCACGGCACCGACCGCGCCATCGCCGGTGGCCTCCTCGGCTTCCCGCCCGACGACGAGCGGCTCCGCCAGAGCCTCGAGCTGGCCGAGCAGGCCGGCATCCAGCTCACCTTCGAGAACACCAAGCTCCGCGGCGAGCACCATCCCAACACGGCGCGCCTGACGCTCCTGCGCGAGGGCCGGAAGGCCGTGGTGGTGGGCTCCTCCCTCGGGGCGGGCCGGATCCAGATCACCGAGATCGACGGCTACGGCGTGGAGGTGACGGGCGCCTTCCCGGCGCTCGTCTTCGTGGCCAAGGACACCCCGGGCATCGTGGCCTCCGTCACCGGCGCCCTCGCCCGCCAGGGCGACAACCTCGCCACCCTCAAGGTGAGCCGCGCCAAGAAGGGCGGCGACGCCATCCACATCTACGAGCTGGACCGCCCCGCCAGCGAGGAAGCCATGCAGGCCATCCGCGCCCTGTCGGCGGTCCGCTTCCTCCGCTCCATCCCGAGGATCGCATGAGGATCACCGCCCTGGCCGACGCCCTTGCCGAGGCGGAGCGCGACGGCATCTCCCTCGGCGAGGTGGCCCTCCGCGCCGAGGCGGACGCCGGGCTTCGCACCCGCGCGGAAGTGGAGACGGCCCTCGCCCGCGCCCTCAAGGTGATGCGCGGCGCCGTGGACCAGGGCCTCCCCGGCGACTTCAAGAGTGTCAGCGGACTCGTCGGCGGTGACGCCCAGCGGATGACCCATCCCAAGGGCCCGCTCAGCGGCACCGTCTTCACCGATGCCATTGCCCGGGCGCTGGCGGTGCAGGAGGTGAACGCGGCGATGGGCGTCATCGTTGCGGCGCCGACCGCGGGGGGCGCCGGGGTGCTGCCCGGCGTGTTGCTCGGTCTCGCCGGCCATCGGGAGGTGACCGACGAGGCGCTGGTTCGCGCCCTCGCCACCGCGGGGCTCATCGGTGCTGTGGTGGCGGTGCGCGCCTCCCTTTCCGGGGCCGAGGGCGGCTGCCAGGCGGAGACGGGCGCCGCGGCCGGGATGGCGGCGGGTGCCGGCGTCGAATTGCTCGGTGGGACCCCTGAGGAGGCGCTCCACGCCGTGGCCCTGACCATGCAGGGTACGCTCGGCCTCGTCTGCGACCCGCTCGGCGGGCTCGTCGAGGTGCCCTGCGTCTACCGGAACGCCACCGGCGCCGCCATGGCCCTCGCCGGCATCGAGATGGCCCTGGCGGGCGTCCGCTTCCCGATCCCCGTGGACGAGGTCATCGACACCATGGGGGAGATCGGCCGGAGCATGGATGTCCGCTACCGCGAGACCGCCGGGGGCGGCCTGGCCGCCACTCCAACCGGCCGGAAGCTGGCCCGGGAGCGGCTGGTCCAGATCAAGGGGAAGTCCAAGAATTGACCGAAAACAGACCTGTTTTCCTATGAAACAGGCTGAAACATCTCTCCGTACTGCCCTGACCCGGTGGAAGCCGGGGAGCCGCGCTGGTGATCCGATCAATCAAGAGTTGCCGAGGCCGAGGATGTCCGGACCCGAAGTCCTGATTCCCATGACTTTCTTCCTGACCGTGGGGGCGGTGTTCGTCTCCCGCTCGGAGATCGGGAAGGCCATCGCCCACCGGATCCGGACGGGCGGGGGCGGCGCCGGGGCCGAGGTGGACGCATTGCGCGGCGAGGTGGCGGAGCTCCGGCACGAGCTGGACGGGGTTCGCCAGGAACTGGCGGAGACGCACGAACGGCTCGACTTCACCGAGCGCCTGTTGGCCCACGGCCGCACTCCCGAACAGCTTCCCCGAGGCTGACCATGCTTCCCGAGGTGATTCCCATCCTGGGCATGTTCACCGGCATCATCGTCACCGGCATGATGACGTGGGGCATCGTCAAGATCGTGAAGACCTGGGCGGATGCCCGTCGGGTGCCGGCCGGGAGCGATCCCGACCTGATCGCCGCCGTGGATGCGCTCCGCGACCAGGTGGACCACCTGCAGCAGCAACTGGCCGAGACGCAGGAGCGGCTGGAGTTCACCGAGCGCCTGATGATCCGTGACCGCTCGGGTGCGCCCGGCGAGGGGGCCTGATGGAAGACATCGTCGCACTCATCATGATCTTTGGCGGTGGCGCCACCATCGCGATCTCCTTCAGCCCGGTGGGCAAGGCGATCGCCGACCGCATCCGCGGCCACCGCGAGATCCCCGAGGGCGACCCCGCGGTCTACGAGGAGCTGGACCGGATGCGGCAGGAGCTGACGGAACTGCAGGAACGAGTGGACTTCACCGAGCGGCTGCTGGCCCGCGGGCGCGAGGCCGAGCAGCTGCCCGACGGGCAGTAGGAGGCGCGGATGGAAGGGGCCCTTTTCATCATCATCGTCTTCGGCGGCGGCATGCTGATCGCGCTGTCCAAGACGGACATCGGCCGGGCCATCAGCGACCGGATCCGGCACGGCCCCATGGGAGTCGCCGGGACCGGCGACCCGGCCCTGCTGGAGGAAGTGGAGCGCCTGCGCCTCGAGGTGTCGGAGCTGCACGAGCGCATGGACTTCGCCGAGCGGCTGCTCACCGCCAAGCGGGAGAGCGAATCGCTGTCGGGGGGCGACTCGTGATGTGGCAGGTGGTGGTGCAGGTCCCGGAGCCGCCACAGCTGCCGCCGATGCCGCAGTTCCCCCACACGCCGGCGCCATGGGAAGTGATGCCCGCGCCCGTGATCATGCTGATTACGCTCGGGTTCCTGGCGGCCTGCACGGTGGTGCTGTGGCCCCTGATGCGGGCCTTGGGCCGGCGGATCGAAGGCAAGGGCTCCGCGGACCCGGCCCTGCGGCAGGAAGTCGAGGACCTGCGGGCCCGCCTCGCCGAGGTGGACCAGCTGCAGCACCGGGTCATGGAGCTGGAGGAGCGGGTGGACTTCACCGAACGGCTGCTGGCGCAGCAGCGTGAGCCGGAGCGCCTTCGGCCGGGGGAGGCCTGATGGACGAGTTCATCAAGCTGTTCGGCGTCTTCGCCGGGATGGGCATGGCGGGCGCGTCGGTGTATGCGGTGATCGCGTTCGTGAACGTGACCGTCAAGCGGCTGGAGCGTGGCAAGGCCGGCGCGACGCCCGAACTCGAGGCCGAGGTGGCGGACCTACGGGCGCGGCTGGATGAGTCCGACGCGCTGCGCGGCCGGGTGGCCGAGCTCGAAGAGCGACTCGACTTCGCCGAGCGGCTGCTCACGCAGCAGCGGGAGGCCGAGCGGCTCGGCCCGGGTGCGCCCTGATGTTCCGGCGGTACGTGGGGATCGACTTCGTGGACTTCCTGATCCAGTCGGGCGCCACGATCGCGGCCGCCATCATGCTGAGCTCCATGACCCAGCCGCAGGAGGAGATCGGCGTGTCGGTGGCGTTCCTGGCCTCGCTCGGGGTGCTGGCCTGGCGACGGAAGCGGGCGGCCCTCGAGCCCAGGGAGCCCAGCACCGGGGAGGTCGCGGCCCAGCGGATCATGGAGCTGGAGGACCGCGTGGCCGAGCTGGAGCAGGGGCAGGCCCGGGTGCTGGAGCTCGAGGAGCGGCTGGATTTCGCGGAACGCCTCCTGGTGCGCCAGCGCGAGGCGGAACGGATCGGCCCCGGGGAAGGGTGACGATGGGCCTCAAGCAGACCCTCGGCCTGGATGGGGTGGAACTCGTGATCCACTTCACGGCGACCGCCTTCCTCGCGGGGATGGCGGCCGAGATCGCGGGGCCGTCGATGGAGGACCCGCTCGTGCTCGGGATTTTCGCCGCGTCCACGTTCATCTTCGCCTGGCGGCGGAACCGGGCCCTCGCGCGGCAGCGGGAGGTCCCGGCCTCGGAGGATGAGATCGCCGACCTGCACGCCCGCGTCGCGGAGCTGGAACAGGTGCAGGGACGCGTCCTCGAACTCGAGGAGCGGCTGGACTTCACCGAGCGCCTGCTGGTGCAGCAGCGCGAACCGGAGCCGGGCCGCCTGGCCCCAGGCAAGGAGGGCTGATGGGCCCTGGCGAGACGATGTCGCTCATCGCGGTCTCGGTCGCGGTGCTGATCGGCTCCATCAAGCTGTTCACACCCATCATGCAGGGCCTGGGCCGGCGGCTCGGCGGTCCCGAGGGTGGGGCGGATCCGGGGCTCAAGCTGGAGGTGGAGGAGCTCCGGGCGCGGGTGCAGGAGCTCGAGGGTCAGCAGGCACGGATGTACGAACTGGAAGAACGCCTCGATTTCACGGAGCGTCTGCTGGTCCGCCAGCGGGAGCAGGATCCCGCCCGCCTCGAACGCGGAGAGTGACCGATGGACTTCTCACCCGAAGTGCTGAACCGGCTGGGTCCCATCCTTGGGGGCTTCACGATCACCTTCGCCGCGGTGTACCTGCTCACGCCGCTCGTGCGGGCCTGGGCCCGGCGCATCGAGGCGGGGAGCGGGGTGGCCGGTGCCGGGGAGTTGCAGGAGCTCCGGGCGCGGGTGCAGGAACTCGAGGCCCGCGAGATCCGTCTGGTGGAGCTCGAGGAGCGGCTCGACTTCACCGAGCGACTCCTCACACGGCAGGACCGGCTGGCGCTGCCCGACGAGGCGGATACCCCGCCCGAGGCGCTGCCGGCGGCGCGCTGACCCCGGAGGCGGGCATGTTTGGTGACAGCATCGGGGCGCTCGGATTCTGGATGATGACCGCGGCCATCAGTGTGGCGGTGCTCCTCGGCCCCATCGGCCGGGCCATCGGGCGGGGCACGGAGCGGATCATGGGGGCGTTCGGCAGCGACCAGACGATCCGGGAAAAGGAAGAGACCGAACAGTTGCTGGCCGAGCGGCTGGAGGAGCTGGACACCTTGGCCCACCGCCTGCGGGAGGTGGAGGAGCGGCTCGAGTTCGCCGAGCGGCTGCTGGTGGCCCCGCCCCGGGCGGACGACGAGGCGGA
>JBGAOL010000319.1:0-5030 GCA_044221825.1 Gemmatimonadales bacterium | reverse complement strand
CGCGGGGAGTCCTTGGTCGGGGACGGGGAGAAGGGCCGACCACGGTCGGTCCCTAGGACGTGGGGGCGGGCGGGATCGCGCGTGGCGAGGGTCGGGGACGCACGATCGCGGTGGCTTAACGTCGTAGGGGGCGACCGCGGGCGGCCCCCCCCCGAAACCCCCGCGATACACCGCGGATCAGGACGGAATCGTCGTCTCGTCCCCGGTCTTGCCGTCGTCGATGGGGACGATGGCCACGCGCCAGCCGCTCTTGAAGGTCACCACGATGCGGTTGCTCTGCGGGTCGCCGCTGATGTCGGTGATGTCGGCGTTGAACTTGTTCTTGGCGTAGGTGATGGCCACCTCCACCTGCTTCTCCGGGCCCGAGTTGTAGGGCCGGCCGAACTCCCGCCCGATGGCCACGCTGATGGCCTGCTCGCGCCCGTAGGTGGCAAACTTGTCGGCGGCCACGAGGCCACCCTGGCTGGCGACGTGCCGGGTGAACTGGTAGTCGCGGCACGCCCCGGTGAGCACCAGGAGCGACAGGGCGACGGCGGCGGAACGGGCGAAGCGCATATAATGATGGGGTGCGGGACGCACGAAACTACCCTCTCCCCGGGCCCATGCGCAACGCTCGCCGTCTCTTCATTGTCCCCCTGCTGGTGGCCGGAACCCTGAACGCCCAGGCGGTCCCCGACGGGGCGTCGGCACCACCGGCTGCGGCGGCTGTCCGGCGCCCGCCGCCCTCCCTTGGCCTCCTGCCGGTGGGGTTGGGGCTCGGCGCGGTGGCGCTCCTGTCGGTGGTGGACGAGCCGCTCCGCGACGCCCTGCAGGACCACCGCACCGCCGGCGGCGACGACCTGGCCCGCGCCTTCAAGCACTTCGGCGAGCCGGTGGCCTACCTGCCGGTGGCGCTCGGGACGGTGGCGGTGGGGCTGGTGGCGGGGAAGCCCGCGGTGACCCGGGCCGGGGGGCGGATTGCGGGGAGCCTCCTGGTGGCGGGGCTCGTCACCAACCTGATCAAGCCGGTGGCGGGACGCCGCCGCCCCAACGGCGGCCAGGGCGCCTACGACTTCTCTCCCCTCAGCGGGCAGGACAGCTGGCCGAGCGGGCACACCACGATGGCCTTCGCGCTGGCCACGAGCGTGGGCGACGAGGTGCATTCGCTGCCGCTCACGGTGGCGCTCTACGGGGCGGCGACGCTGACCGCCTGGTCCCGCATGAACGACGACCGCCACTGGCTCACCGACGTGGTGGCGGGGGCGGCCATCGGGGTGGTGAGCGCGAAGGTGATGAACGGGCGGCTGCGGGTCTTTGGCGTTGGCGGGCCGCGGTTCCTGCTCGAGCCCGGGCGTATCGGGATCGCGGCGACGTTCTAGCGACGCCCGGCGCGCGCCACGCGCGATCGTCTCTCCCTGACGTTCGTAAGGGCCGAATATATTCGGCCCCTACGGACGTCGCGTTGGGTGGGGGTGGCCGACGCGCGCGTTACGCCGCCATCGGCTCCTCGACCCAGATGTACGCGGGATCGATGACGCCGGTCTGCTCGTCGCGGATGTGCCACGTCATGCCCGACGCATCGAGCAGGCGCATGAACGGATCCGGGTCGAACTGCTCGGGCGAGAGGACGCCGGTGCCGCGCCACTCGCCGCTCGCGATGAGCTGGGCCGCGAGGACGGGCGGGAGGCCGGTCTGGTACGCCGTGGCCTGCACGCCGTAGGTGGTCCAGCACTCCTGGTGGTCGGTCACGTTGTAGATGTAGTACGCCCGCTCCTGGCCGTCGCGGATCCCCTTGCAGAGGGTGCCGACGCAGGTCTTGCCGTGGAGCTTGCCGGCGAGCTGGGCCGGCTCGGGCAGCAGCGACACCACGACGTCGCGCGGCGCCACCTCGGTGTTCCCCACCCGCACCTTGTCCTTCCGGCTGAGCCCCAGCTCCTTGAGCACCTTGAGCGTGCGCCAGGTGGTGTCGTCCATGCAGAGCTTGAAGTCGGCGCCCTTGAGCCCCGGGAAGAACATGGGGAAGGTGCGCGACTCCTCGTGGTCCACATGATAGACGGTGAGGTTGCCGAGCTCGGGGAAGTTGAAGACTTCCCGGCCGCTGAGCGCGGGCTCCAGGTGATAGGCGCCGTCGTGCCAGCTGATGGCCCCGCAGGTGGTCTCGTCGATGAAGACCCAGGGGCTGAAGTAGGCGAGGAAGCCGGTGTGGCCCTCGCAGACGGCGTTGTCGCCGTCGCGGACGCGGAGCTCGGTCACCTCGTCGAGGAGGTGCTTGGCGGCGTACGCGGCATAGACGTTGGAGGTGCCGGGATCGGCGCCCATGCCGAGGAGGGCGAGGCGGCCCGCCGCCTTGAACTCCTCGTGGAGCGCAAACTGGTCGGTCAGCTTCGGGATCCCGTCGTTCTCGGCGCCGCCGGAGGCCATGTCGATGTAATCGCAGCCGGCGTCGAGGCAGGCGCGCATCACCACCAGGTTGGTGGCCGGCAGGGCGGCGTTGAGCAGGAGGGTGCTACCGGTGCCCCGGATGGCGCGGGCGAGGCTGTCGCGATTCCCCGCATCGAGCGTGAGGGCATGCACGTGCGGCTTGCCGATCTGCTGGGCCAGGGCCTGGGCGCGGCCGGGCACGGCATCGGCGATGACGAGCTGCTCCACGGAGCCGAGCTCCGCGAACTTTCGGGCGGACACCGTCCCCACGGCGCCACAGCCCAACACCAGGACTTTCACAAACTCCTCTTTTCATTGTGGCGCGGGCCTCGGTCTGGTGGCCGTTCGACTCGGGCCCGATGCGTCGGGCCGTTGTCCCCAGGCTCACCTCGCCCCCCCCGCTGATAGGGGTCGCGACTCAAGGGTGCAGTCAGTCGCGAGATCGAACCTCCCGGGTGTCGGGAGAATCAAACACGCCCCCTGACCATGTCAGGCGGCGCATGCCCAGTCTGGGGGGACCGCCCCGGGGCTGTCCAGCCCCCCCGGGGGTCGGGCATGCCCGATGGCGTTTGGGGGTTGACAGATTGCCGGTAAAACAACTCATTGCAGGATAACGAGATACCGCCGCACCCCTACCCCGAAGGTCAAACCGGGCCGGTCCGGCATTCGGGCAGGCGCCGCTCACGTATCAGCGGGCGCGGCCGACAGTGGAAGGTGGAGGCGAGCGCCATCGGGCGCCGCCGCCTGGGGAAAGGAGGCCTCATGGGGGAGACCCCGCGTCCATCGGTGCAGCTCAAGTACGGCCTCGCGGGAGGCGGGTCGGCGCACGCCAGCGAGCAACCCTACGTGCTGGTGGTGGATGACGACCCCGACATGACGCGCCTGCTCACGGCCGCGCTCGCCACGCGGGGGATCACCTGCACGGCGGCGTACGACTCGATCCAGGGCTTCATGCTGACGCAGCGGCGGCACCCCAAGCTGATCCTGCTCGACTGGCACATGCCGGGCGGCGGCGGGCCGGCGATGCTGCACCAGCTCACCCGGAGCGCCCACACCAAGGACATCCCCGTGGTGGTGGTGACCCAGGACATCTCCCCCGAGGTGGACATCATCGCGGCGCAGCACGGCGCCAAGGCGGTGATGCGGAAGCCGATCGACCCGATGCAGTTCCTCGACGTGGTGGCGGCGCTCGTGAAGTGACGCATGGGGGGTCGCCACGGGCGTTGCCGGGGCGGGGCGCTGCGAGCTCAACGCAGAGACGCAGAGGGCGCAGAGGGGCGCAGAGGAACTGCGCAGGGCTGGTGGGTTCACCTCACGGTGAGCCCGCTGTGTTTTTGTGGGTGTGCGTTCGGGTCTGGCAACGCCCCGACCTTTCGAGGATCCCCACCAACAGAATATCGGGCTCGGGGTTGGCAACGCGGTCCCCCCGGGCTCGATGCCCTCTGCGCCCCTCTGCGCCCTCCGCGCCTCTGCGTTGAGACACACCGGAAGTCCGCCGAGCCTCGATCCTCCCGCACGCGCCCATAGACCCCTGCCCGGGAACCAGCCAGCCGATCTTGCGCTTTCCGTGTCCCTGGATAACCTAAGCGACCCGAGCGGCGGGTCACGCAAGGGCATACAAGGGACGACCATGGAACTCCTCAGTGCCGCCGAGACGGCGCGGATCCTCCGGCTCAACGTGAAGCGGGTGCAGGCCCTGGCGCGCGCCGGGCGGCTGCCCGCCACGCGGGTGGGGCGGAAGTGGCTGTTCCCCCGGAACCGGATTGACGCGCTGCTCGGGCAGGCGCCCGAGGAGGCGGTGGTCCGTGGCGTCGAGCTCTCGGCACGAAACCAGTTGCGTGGCACCGTCCACCGTATCGACGGCGATGGGGTCCTGTGCGAAGTGGTGGTAGACGTTGGAGGACAGGAGCTCGTGGCCATCATCACCCGCGCGTCGGTGGAACGGCTCCGGCTGGCCGTGGGTGCCCCCGTGGTGGCCGTCATCAAGTCGACGGAAGTCATGATCGGGAGGGATCTATGACGGGCGGACGGTGGAGCCGGCGCGCGGCGCTGGCGGTGCTGGTGGCAGTGCTCGCGGGACCGCTCGCCGGGCAGGGGCGGGATTCGCTCACGGTGTTCGCGGCGGCGGACCTGGCGCACGCGCTCGAGGAGCTGGGCCCCCTGTTCCGGCAGCGGACGGGCGTCACGGTGGTGCCGGTGATCGGCGCGAGCGGCAATCTCGCCGCCCAGATCGAGCGGGGCGCCCCGGCCGACGTGTTCTTCTCGGCCAACACGGGGTTCGTGGACCGGCTCATCGCGGCCGGGGTGCTGGTGCCGGGGACGCGCACCCTCTACGCCCGCGGGCGGCTGGCCCTGGCCTGGCCCCGGCATGGCGCGGCGCTCCGCGGGCTCGACGACCTGGGGCGGCCGGAAGTGAAGCGGGTGGCCATCGCCAACCCGGAGACGGCGCCGTATGGCATGGCCGCGAAGCAGGCGCTCATCGCCAGGGGGCTTTGGCAGGCGCTCCAGCCCAAGCTCGTGATCGGGGAGAACGTGCGGCAGACGCTGCAGTACGCGCAGACGGGGGCGGTCGAGGCGGCGCTCGTGGCGCAGTCGGTGGTGACGGTGCCGGAGGTGGCGTCGCTGCCGGT
>JBGAOL010000318.1:0-5031 GCA_044221825.1 Gemmatimonadales bacterium | reverse complement strand
GCATCGAGCTCGGCGCCGAGGACCACCTGCCGAAGCCGTTCAACGCGACGCTGCTCAAGGCGCGGATCGACGCGTCGCGGGCCAAGAAGCGGCTCCGCGACCGGGAGCAGCTGGTGGCGCAGGCGATGGCGCGGGAGCTCGACATTGCGCGGAACATCCAGGCCAGCTTCCTGCCGCCCACGCTGCCGCGGATCCCGGGGTACGAGCTGGCCGCCCGCTTCCGCCCGGCCCGCCAGGTGGCCGGCGACTTCTACGACGCCTTCCCGCTCCCCGCCCCCGGCCGCACCGCGCTGGTGGTGGCCGACGTCTGCGACAAGGGCGTGGGCGCCGCGCTCTTCATGGCGGTGTTCCGGAGCCTGCTCCGGGTGGTGACGCAGGAGGCGTACGTCGGCGCGCCGGATTTGAGTGATGCGCTGCAGATGCCGCGGACGCTGCAGGTGCTGAGCGACTACAACGCGCGCACCCACGGCTCGGCCAACATGTTCGCGACGATCTTCTTCGCGGTGCTGGACCAGGGGCAGGGGCGGCTCACCTACCTCAACGCGGGGCACGATGCGCCGTATCTCCTGCGGGCGGATGGCCGCCGGGAGCGGCTGCCGCCGACGGGGCCGGCGATGGGGCTGCTCGAGGGGCTGGTGTTCGGGGTGGAGGAGCGGGAGTTCCTGCCCGGGGACCGGCTGCTGGCGTTCACCGACGGCGTCACCGACGCGCGGAGCGCCGCGGGCGAGGTGTTCGGGGAGGCGCGGCTCGAGGGGTTGCTGGCGGGGAACGGCGGCGCGGATGGGCTGGTGGCGCGGATTGATGCCGCGCTCACCGGGCACGGCGCCGGGGTGGATCCCTTCGATGACGTGACGCTGCTGGCGCTGGCGCGGGGGCCGGCCTGATGCGCGTCACGCCGTTCCTCACGCCACGGGCGCCGGGCCGGGCCCACCCGATCGTCAAGCTCGACTACACGGTCCGGCTCTCCACCTATCCCTTCTTTGCGCTGCTCTACTGGTCCCACCTCCGGGGCCAGGCGCTGCCGGCGTGGGTGTGGGTGTACCTGGTGGCGTACGGCTTCGTATTCCCCCACGTGGCGTACCTGGTCGCGGTGCGGAGTGCCAACAGCAAGGCCACCGAGCTCCGGACGCTCACCGTCGACTCGTTCATCGTGGGCACCTGGATGCCGATCCTGGCCTTCTGCCCGTGGCCGAGCGTGGCGGGGCTGTTCGGGGTGTACTCGGGGAACATCAGCATCAACGGGTTGCGCTTTGCCTGGCGGAACCTGCTGGCCACGGCGCTCGGCGTGCTGGCCATGGGGGCGCTGGTGGGCTTCCGGGTGGACCTCGAGGCGAGCCTGCTCACCACCGGGCTCAGCATGGCGGTGCTCTTCGTGTACCTGACGGTGTTCAGCATGCACTCGCACAACCAGTCCAAGCGGGTGGTGCACGGCATCAAGCAGATCGCGGAGCAGAACGCGCAGATCGGGGAGAAGTCAGTGCTGCTGGAGCAGCGCACCCGGGAGCTCGAGGCGGCCAACGAGGTGGCGGAGGCGGCCAAGAAGGCGGCGGAGGAGGCCAACCGCGCCAAGAGCCGCTTCCTGGCCAACATGAGCCACGAGCTCCGCACGCCGCTCAACGCCATCATCGGCTACTCCGAGATGCTGATCGAGGAGAGCGAGGATGCCGGCGCGGAGGAGCTCAAGCCCGACCTGGAGAAGATCCAGGGAGCGGGGAAGCACCTTCTTGGGCTCATCAACGAGGTGCTGGACCTCTCCAAGATCGAGGCGGGGAAGATGGACCTCTTCCTCGAGGACTTCGACATCGCGGCGATCGTGCAGGAGGTGGCCTCCACGGTGACGCCGCAGAACCAGGCGCGGGGGAACCGGCTCGAGGTGTCGGTGGATCCTACGCTCTCGGTGATGCACGCCGACCTCACCAAGGTGCGGCAGGTGCTGCTCAACCTGCTCTCCAACGCGGCCAAGTTCACCGAGCGCGGCGTGGTGAGCCTGGCGGCGCGGCGGGAGGTGTCGAGCACCGGGGCGCGGCGGGTGGTGTTCGCGGTGAAGGACTCGGGGATCGGGATGACGCCGGCGCAGCTCACGCGGCTGTTCCAGCCCTTCGTGCAGGCGGATGCGTCCACCACCCGGCGCTATGGTGGCACCGGCCTGGGCCTGACCATCAGCAAGCGGTTCTGCGAGATGATGGGCGGCGGGATTGACGTGAGCAGCGAGCCCGGCGTGGGCACCACCTTCCAGGCGTGGTTCCCGCTCACGGTGGAAGCGCTCGAGATGTCCACCACGGGCACCTTTGCCGTGGTGCGGCGGTCGCGGCGCACCAGTGCGGTGCCGCTGCTGCCCTACCTCGGCACCGTCCTCCTGGTGGTCCACTCCGACACCGCGCGTGACGGCCTGGAGCGGCTGCTCGGCGTAGAGGGCTATCGGGTCATCACCAGCGCCGCGCGCGAGGAGGCAGTGACGCTGGCGCGGGAGATCCAGCCCGACCTGGTGCTGCTCGACCTGCTGCACCCCGAGCTGGACGGCTGGGGGACGCTGGCGGAGCTGCACCAGGCGCCCGAGACCACCCAGCTGCCGGTGGTGTTGCTCGGCCTGGTGGGGAACGACCAGATGGCGTTTGCGCTCGGCACCGCGGGCGTGCTCACGCAGCCGGTGGATGATGATGCGCTCCTCGGCACCGTGCGGCGGCTCGGGGCGCGGGACAACGCTGCGGTGGCGCTCGTGGTGACCGCAGACGCACCGCTCCGCGAGCGGCTCACCGGGACGCTGCTGGCCAACCATATCGGTGCGCTGGGTGCCGTCAACGGCCGCGAGGCGCTCGGCCACGTGGCGGCACACGCGCCGCAGGCCATCGTGGTGGACCTGACGCTGCCGCTCATGGAAGGCGTGGTGCTGGTGGACACGCTGCGACGCCATCCGCAGTGGGGCGCCATCCCGGTGGCGGTGCTCCTCCCGGCCGCCATGGACGAAGCCGCGCGGCGGGAGCTCCGCCGCGCGGCCGACCAGGTCTTTGCCCAGGACACCCTCGGCGCCGAGGTGCTGCCGGCCGAGGTGAAGCGCTGGGCGGGCGCCCGGAGCTGACCCGGCTCAGTGATGCGCGGGGCGCGCCGCCGGCGGCAGCAGCACCTCGTCAATGACGTGGATGACGCCGTTGCTGGCGCGCACGTCCGCGGTGATGATCTTGGTGCTGTTGACGCGGAGCGCGCCGTCGGTGATTCCCACCCGCAGGCTGCTGCCCTCCACCGAGCGGGCCTTCTTCGCCATGATGGCCTCCTCGGCGGTGATGCGGCCGGGGACCACGTGGTAGGTGAGGATGGCCTTGAGCTGCTCGCGATTCTCGGGGCGGAGCAGGGTCTCGATGGTGCCCTTGGGGAGCTTGGCGAACGCCTCGTTGGTGGGCGCGAAGACGGTGAACGGCCCGTCGCCCATCAGGGTCTCGGTGAGGCCGGCGGCCTCCACGGCAGCGAGGAGGGTGGAGAAGCTGCCGGCGTCACGCGCCACCTGGACGATGGTGGGGGAGCGCATGGCGGCGTGGTGCTGCTGGGCGGCGAGCGGGGCCGCGAGGAGAAGCGCCGCGGCGGCGGCCGTCAGCGTGCGGGTACGAAACATGGAACACTCCATCGGTGAGGGTTGGTCGGAACGCCCGACGGCCCTAGTTTCGGCGGAAGCCTGTGCGGCGGATGCAGTGCATCCGGCACCACGCCGCGGGCGAATCGAGGGGGAGCAACGCCTGTGCACCCCCGGAGCTGAATGACCGCCACCCTGGTGGAGATGACCCTCCCCGACCTTTCCCCGGCGCCGACCGGTGTCTTTGCCCGCATTGCGGCTGGTGACAGCGCGGCGGTGCGTGAGGCCGTCGAGCGGTTCGGGTCGCTGGTGTGGCTCCTGGCGCGCCGCTGGTCGCACGACCCGGCGGATGCCGAGGATGCAGCCCAGGAGATCTTCTTTGACCTCTGGCGCAGCGCGGGGCGCTACCTGCCCGAGCGCGCCAGTGAGCAGGGCTTCGTGGCCATGATCGCGCGGCGGCGGCTCATTGACCGGGCGCGGAAGCGGAAGCGGTCCATCGAGGCCATCCCGTTCCCCGACGATTTCGACGTCCCCGACGACGGCGCACCAGAGACGAGCTTCCAGGCCGAGGCGGGGGAGGCGCGCGCGGTGCTGGCGTCGCTCAGCCCGGCGCAGCGGCGGACGCTGGAGCTGGCGCTGCTCGAGGGGAAGACGCACGAGGAGATAGCCCGGGAGACGGGGACGCCGCTCGGCACGGTCAAGTCGCACATCCGGCGCGGGCTGGAGCGGGCCCGCAAGCTGCTCGGCGCGCGCCAGGGAGGTGACGCATGATGAGCGATCGCGAGCGCGACCTGCTCGAGCGCGCCACGGGCGAGCTCACGGCCGAGCTGGCGCAGGACGCTGCGGCGCAGGCGCTGCCGCCGGCGCTGGCCGCGAGAATCATGGCGGCGGGTGAGGCGGAGGTGAGTGGGGTGACGCCGCTCCGGCCGGTGGCCGAGCGGAGCGGCGCCTCCGGCTGGCTGGGCTGGGTGGTGGCGGCGGCGGCGGTGCTGGCGTGGGTGTTCGTGGGGAGCCCGCGTGGCCCGCGGCCCGCGGTGACGCCGCCCGCTCCCACGGTGGCGGAGGTCCGTGCCACGCTGCTCCGCGACTCGGCGGGCACGCAGGTGCTGGCCTGGAAGGGCACCGAGGATTCGCTGAGCAGCCTGACGGTGGGTGGCGACGTGGTGTGGAACGGGGCGCGGCAGGCGGGCGTGATGCGCATTGCCGGCCTCAAGCGCAACGACCCGACGCGGGAACAGTACCAGTTGTGGATCTTCGATGCCGAGCGGGATGACCGCTACCCGGTGGATGGTGGCGTCTTCGACGTGGGGCAGGAGGGCGAGGTGCTGGTGCCGATCACGGCGAAGGTGCCGGTGGGGAAGGCGGTGCTCTTTGCGGTGACGGTGGAGCGGCCGGGGGGCGTGGTAGTGTCGACGCGCGAGCGCATCGTGCTGCTGGCGCAGCAGGCGAGCTAGGGGGGAGCTCGGCGC
>JBGAOL010000317.1:0-5073 GCA_044221825.1 Gemmatimonadales bacterium | reverse complement strand
CCAGTCTTCCCGCAGCTCCCGTCACCTCCGCCCAGTCACGCCTCATGCCCGCGCTCGCGCTCCGGGACACGCCCTTTGACGTCGCCATCGTCGGCTCCGGAGCCGGCGGCGGGATGGCCGCGTACCAGCTCACCAAGGCCGGGGCCAATGTGGTCCTGCTCGAGGCGGGCGACTCGTGGGACAACACCAGGGACTCGAAGATGCTCACCTGGGCGCACCAGTCGCCCCGGCGCGGCAGCTCCACGCGCGAGCGGCCCTTCGGCGAGTTCGACGCCTGCATCGGCGGCTGGAACGTGGACGGCGAACCCTACACCAAGGCGCCCGGCACCCGCTTCGACTGGTGGCGCGCCCGCATGCTCGGCGGCCGCACCAACCACTGGGGCCGCATCTCGCTGCGCTTCGGCCCCCACGACTTCAAGGGCAAGTCCCGCGACGGCCTCGGCGACGACTGGCCCATCGGCTACGAGGACGTGAAGCCGTGGTACGACGAGGTCGATCGCCTGGTGGGCATCTTCGGCTCCGTCGAAGGGCTCGAGAACCATCCCGACGGCATCTTCCTCCCGGCGCCGAAGCCGCGCTGCTGGGAACTGATGGTCAAGCAGGCCAGCGACAAGCTCGACATCACCTGCATCCCCTCACGCCTGTCCATCATTACCAGGCCCCACAACGGCCGCGCCCCCTGCCACTACTGCGGCCAGTGCAACCGCGGCTGCGGCGTCAACGCCAACTTCTCCTCCACCAACGTGCTGGTGTGGCCCGCCATGGAGACGGGCCGCCTGACGCTCGTCACCGGCGCCATGGCGCGCGAGGTGACGCTCGACAAGGCGGGGAAGGCCGACGGCGTCGTCTACATCGACAAGGCCACCCGCACCGAGCGGCGCGTCAACGCGAAGGTCGTCGTGCTCGCGGCCAGCGCCTGCGAGAGCGCCCGCATCCTCCTCAACAGCAAGTCGGCGCAGTTCCCGCAGGGCCTCGCCAACTCGAGCGGCACCGTGGGCAAGTACCTCACCGACACCACCGGCACTGACGTCGCCGGCTTCATCCCGAAGCTGGTGGACCACGTGCCGCACAACGAGGACGGCGTCGGCGGCGCGCACCTCTACATGCCGTGGTGGCTCGACAACAAGAAGCTCGACTTCCCGCGCGGCTATCACATCGAGATCTGGGGCGGCCTCGGCGCACCGAGCTACGGCTTCATGGGCGGCATCCAGAACTACCCCTCGGGCGGCGGCTACGGCCGGCAGCTCAAGGAGGACTACCGCCGCTACTACGGCGCCACCGTCGGCTTCTCCGGCCGCGGCGAGCAGATCCCCAACGCCGACTGCTACTGCGAGATCGACCCCGACGTGGTGGACCAGTACGGCATCCCCGTGCTCCGCTTCCACTGGAAGTGGTCGGACCACGAGTACAACCAGGTGAAGCACATGCAGGAGACCTTCCGCCGGCTCATCACCGAGATGGGCGGCGAGGTCTGGAGCCCCATGCCCACCAAGGAGCAGGGCTACGGCATCGCCAACGGCGGCGCCATCATCCACGAGCTGGGCTGCGTCCGCATGGGTGCCGACCGCGGCAGCTCGGTGGTCAACAGCAACTGCCAGGCGTGGGACGTGAAGAACCTCTTCGTGGCCGACGGCGGGCCCTTCGTGTCGCAGGCCGACAAGAACCCCACCTGGACCATCCTGGCCCTCTCCATGCGCACCTCCGACTTCATCGCCCAGGCGATGAAGCGCGGCGAGCTCTGAGGCTTCCGATGACCGACATCTCGAGGCGCGACGCGCTGCAGGC
Organism: Gemmatimonadales bacterium; assembly: GCA_044221825.1. Classification (GTDB taxonomy): domain Bacteria; phylum Gemmatimonadota; class Gemmatimonadetes; order Gemmatimonadales; family GWC2-71-9; genus JADJOM01. Next base: position 3,288 of record JBGAOL010000317.1, on the reverse strand, counting down.
CCTGGCCGGCATCCCGCTCCTGGCCGCCGGCTTCTCCCCGGCGGAGGTGAAGCGCGCCGCCGTGGCCGCGAAGGCCGCCGTGGCACAGGACGGCTTTGCCCCTGCCTTCTTCACCGCCGACGAGTACCGCACCGTCCGCATCCTGAGCGAACTCGTCATCCCGCGCGATGGCCGCTCCGGCGGCGCCATCGACGCCGGCGTGCCCGAGTTCATGGACTTCATCCTGAACGAGAACCCGGGGATGCAGGTCCACTTCCGCGGCGGCCTGGCCTGGCTCGACACCGAGGCGCGCGAGCGCTTCGGCCGGAACTTCGCCGATGTCGCCGACGCCCAGCGCCGCGCCATCCTCGACGACATCGCGTGGCCCAAGAAGGCGAGGCCCGAGCACTCGCAGGGCGTCGCCTTCTTCAACCGCTTCCGCGACCTCACCGCCAGCGGCTTCTTCTCGAGCGAGCTCGGCGTGAAGGACCTCCAGTACCAGGGCAACACCTTCGTCATGGAGTGGCAGGGGTGCCCGCCCGAGGCGCTGGCGAAGCTCGGGGTGTCGTATCCGGGTTGAGTGCCGCGCGTGTTCCACCGCAGAGACGCGGAGGCGCGGAGGGCCGCGGAGGGCGGCGGCGCCGCGAACGGGACCAACGGATGCTGTTTCAATGGTGGAACAGGGCGGCGCTGACACCAGCGCCGCCCTGTTGCCGTAGGGGCCGCCGTCCCTTTCCGAGACATCCGCCATGCTGAAGCCGGTGATGGGGTTGGCCGCGACGGGCATCGTCGCCCTGGTGCTCTTCAAGCTGTTCACGCTGTTCATCTTGCCGCTCATCATCGTGGCGGTCGGGATCACCGCCGTGATCATCAAGTGGGGGTTCATCCTCCTGATGGTCTGGTTCGCCATCTGGCTCTTCAAGAAGATGACGAGGTCGGCCGAAACGGCCTGAGCCGGTCTTCCGTGCAGTGGCGCCCCCGGGGCAAGTGTGCCCGGGGGCGTTTCGTTTCGGTCGTGGAACGTCCCATGGCGCCCGGCCGCTTCCGGGGCATCTTTGGGCATGCGCTTCTTCCTCCCGCTTCTCGCCGTTGCCCTGGCCGCCCCGCTCACCGCGCAGGAACAATCCGGCGAGCCCGCCTACCCCGGCAGCTTCACCACCCCGATGCCCCTCTACACCAAGGGCCTCGGCGCCTATCGCTGGAGCATCACCACCCGCAGCGACTCGGCCCAGCGCTTCTTCAACCAGGGCGTGCAGCTCATGTACGCCTTCGCAACGGATGACGCGGCGCGCTCCTTCCGCGAGGCCGAGCGGCGCGACCCCGGCTGCGCCATGTGCTGGTGGGGCGAGGCGTGGGCCTGGGGGCCGTACCTGAATGAAGGGATGGCACCGGACGACGCGCCCCGCGCCGCCTATGCCATCGGTCGCGCGGTAGCCGTGGCCGAGCGGTCCGGCACGCCGCGCGAGCGGGCGCTCATCGCCGCCATGGCGAAGCGCTACGCCCCGAAGCACGACGCTGACGAGCGCAAGCGCCTCGACTCCGCCTACGCCCGCGCCATGAAGCAGGTGCTGCAGCGCTTCCCCGAGGACGCGGAGGTGGGCACGCTCTACGCGGAAGCACTCATGCTGCTGGAGCCGCGCCGCGGCTACTGGGACGCTGCGAAGCCCTCGGTGCGGGAGATCCACTCGGTCCTCGAGGGCGTGCTCGCCCGCGACCTCCAGCACCCCGGCGCCTGCCACCTCTACATCCACGCCACCGAGTCCACCGACCGCGCCGCGCAGGCCTCCGCCTGTGCCGAGCACCTCGGGCACGCCATCCCCGGCGCCAGTCACCTGAACCACATGCCGAGCCACACCTGGAACCGCGTGGGTCGCTGGGGCGACGCGGTGCGCGCCAACCTCTCCGCCTGGCACTCCGACGAGGCGGCGCTCCGGCAGGAGGGCTTTGCCATCTACCCGTCGCACAACCTGCACATGCTGCTCTTCGCGGCGAGCATGGACGGGCAGGGCGCCGTGGCCGAGCAGGCCGCGCGCGACTATGCGCGGGTCCAGAAGCCGGCGGCCGACAGCGTGTCCTGGGGCGCGTTCTACCGCGCGCTGGTGCTGATGCGCTTCGGACGCTGGGACGAGGTGCTGGCGCTCCCCGACCCGGTGGGCCGCGCCACCACGCGCGGCCTCTGGATCTTCGCGCAGGGGTACGCGCGCCTCCGCACCGGGGACACCACCGGCGCCCGCATGGCCCTCGCCATCGTGGACTCGCTGGCCCGCACCACGCCCGACTCGGTGCAGTTCCGCTTCCACACCGCGCGCAGCCTGCTCGGCATCACCGGCGGAATCCTTCGCGCCGAGCTCCAGAAGGCGGCGGGTGATCCCGCGGCCGCCATCACCACGCTCGAGGCCGCCGTGGCGCTCGAGGACTCGCTCACCTACGACGAGCCCGAGCCCCTCCCCTTCTCCGCCCGCCACTGGCTCGGCGCCCACCTCCTCGAGGCCGGCCGCGCCGCCGACGCCGAGCGCGTCTACCGCGCGGAGCTGGCGGACCACCCGCGGAACGGCTGGAGCCTGTTTGGCCTCGCCGAGGCCCTCCGCGCGCAGGGCCAGGACACCCACGGCGTGGAGCGCGACCTCCACGAGGCGTGGGCACGTGCCGACATTGCGCTGCGGGCGTCGCGGTTCTGAAGTACGGTGTTGGGGTGGGCGGGTCGTGTCTCAACGCAGAGGCGCAGAGGACGCGGAGGGCCGCAGAGGTACGGCGCTCGGAGAGGGGAGATTCCCTCCGGGAGAGTGCGGTGAATTGAGGGTGGCCTGGCAGCACGGGTGGGGATCGGCGCCGACCCCGAAGTCACACCCACAAAAACACCACGGGCTCACCTTGCGGTGAGCCCACGATCCCCGGGCAGTTCCTCTGCGGCCCTCTGCGTCTCCACGCCTCTGCGGTGAAGGCGCGCCAAGCCCCACCCTACCCGAAGGTTCGATCATACGCCGCCCTGACCCGCGCCACGAGCTCGTCGAGCTCCGCCTCGGAAATGATGAACGGCGGCGCCAGGCAGGAGAGGTCGCCGTTGGTGCCGTCGGCCTGGCCCATGTTGGGCCAGGTCATGAGCCCCGCCGCCAGCGCCGCCTCGGCGAAGCGCTCGGCCACCTTCTCCTTGCGGGGGAACGGGGCGCGGCTGCCCTTGTCCGCCACGAACTCGATGCCGGCCAGAAGGCCGCGGCCACGGACGTCGCCCACGTGGGGGAGGTCGCGGAGCGGGGCGAGCTTCTGGTGGAACACGGCGCCCATCGCCCGGCAGCGCTCCACCAGCTTCTC
>JBGAOL010000316.1:0-5937 GCA_044221825.1 Gemmatimonadales bacterium | reverse complement strand
GCCGGCGCTGGCCGCGCACGGCCGAGCGGGCCGCTCCGCCGCTCACCCTGAGGGCGGCGCGCCAGGTGCGCTCGGGAGCAGCCGGTGAAGAGGGTCGGGACGTGGGGCGGAGCCGCCTGGGCCAGGGGTCGTCCAGTGGACGGGCCGCGGCGCTGCAGGGTCAGTTCCGTTCGATCATAGGGCGTGCCCTATAGGGCACGCCCACGACGAAGGAGAGTTGATCGGCGTCCGCGAACGGCCGGCCGATCCCCACGCGCTGCTCGGTGAAGGCCTCGAAGGGGTTTGCGGTCCGGAAGGCCAGGGAGGACGCCTGGGTGTAGCCGGCGCGCCAGCTCACGTCGGGACGCAGCGCGCCCGTGGCCTGCACGGTGAAGGCGTAGCGGTTGGGGTAGCCCTTGTCCTGGTACTGGATGTCGTCGATGGCCACCTGGGCGGCGAGGGTGGTGCGGGGGTGAGCCGCCAGGTGACGTCGGCGCCGACGATCACGTTGCCCTCGGCGCCGAGGCCGTACTGGTTGGCGAGGAGGAGGAGGGAGACGGGGTTCCGGTAGCGGCCGTCGAAGCTCCGGTCGGGGCCGGTGACCAGGATGGTTTCCCAGAGCGACAGCGCCAGGCGCCGGTGCGGGCGGGCGTCGAGGCGGTGGGCAAAGAAGTAGCGGTGGATCACCTGGCCGCTGGTGTCCTGCACGTCGGTGAGGGTGAGCGCGTGCGCGCTCAGGCGGAGCTTGGCCCCGCCCACCTCGAGCGCGAACTCGCCGGGGGTAGCCGTAGTTGCTGAGCGGGATCCCCGTGAAGCCGACGGGGCCCCAGTTGCGGTCGGTCTGGCCGTAGAAGAGGCGGGCCCACTTCCACTGGGCGCTGAGATAGGCGTCGGCGTGGCGGCCGGTGACCTTGAGGTCCTTGCGGCCGGGCCAGTCGGGGTCGTCGGGGAGGCGGGGCTCGATGGCCGGGCGAGACGGCCACCACGGCCCCCCAGGTGGCCATGAGGGCCAGCTCCACGTAGGGGTTGGCGCCGTCGGGGCCGCCGGGCTGGAGCGGGTCGCGACGGGCCTCGGTGTAGGCCTGAATCCCGCGCTCGGGTGCCACGGTCCAGTGGGACTCGCTGCTCCGCTCGGCCCAGGCCGCACGGAGCTCGGCGGCGAGGCGCGGGTTCCTGAGGGTGCCGTGGGCCTCGCCCGAGTCCAGCGCCGCCATGGCGTCGGCGCGCCGGAAGGGGCGGACCTGGGGCGACGGGTCGGGCACGTCGCCGAGGCGCACCAGGTGCTCGAAGAGGGGGAGGCGCGGGTCGTCCAGGGGCACGTACACGGAGCCCTGGGCGACGAGCGGCGCGGGCACTAATAAGAGGAAAGCGGCCCAGCGGAGCGGCAGGCGCATGGCAGGAAGATAGGACGCCGCTGGATGGCTCCCAAGGGGTGTGGCCCGCGTCATGTGCGGCCCGGTGGGCCCCCCGCTATCTTCGTCCCCCATGTCCGAGAGCCTCCGGGTGGTTTCCACGCGCGGCGGGATCACCGAGTCGGTGCACCGGGTGAGCGTGGCCGTGGTGGATCACGGCGGCGCCCTCGTGGCCCAGGCCGGCGAGCCCGAGCTGGTGGCCTTCTGGCGCTCGGCGGCCAAGCCGTTCCAGGGGTACGTGCTGGTGGCGGATGGGGCGGCGGGCAAGTTCGGGTTTGGACCCAAAGAGCTGGCGCTGGCCTGTGCCTCGCACTCGAGCGAGCCGGCGCATCTCGAGGTGGCGGACGGGATGCTCAGGAAGATCGGGCTCCCGGAGACGGCGCTGGCCTGCGGGCCGCACCCGCCGCTCAGTCCCGCGGTGTACGAGCACGTGCTCCGCCACGGCATCACGATGACGCCGCGCTGGAGCAACTGCAGCGGGAAGCACGCCGGGATGCTGGCGAGCTGCCTGCACGCGGGGTGGCCCACGGAAGGGTACGAGCGGACGGAGCACGTTGCAGCAGCGGATCATCGCGGACGTGGTGGGGTGGACCGGGCTCTCGCGGGAGCAGCTGGTGCTGGGGACGGACGGCTGCACGGTGACCTGCTTCGGGCTGTCGCTCAGGGCCATGGCCACGGCCTACGCGCGCTTTGCCACCACGGACGACGCCGCCATGCGCCCGCTCCGCGAGGCGATGCAGGCGCACCCCGAGCTGGTGGCGGGAAGCGGGCGGCTCGAGACCGATGTGGGGCAGGCCACCAACGGCGCCGTCATCGCCAAGGTTGGGGCCGACGGGATCTACTGCGCCGCGCTCCCCTGGGCCGGGCTCGGCGTGGCGCTCAAGGTGGAGGACGGGGACATGCGGAGCTCGGCCCCCGCGCTCATGAGCGTGCTGACCCAGCTCTCCGCCCGTCGGGACCTGGGCTTTGCGCCACAGGGCCTGCCGGCAACGGTGAAGCGGCACGTGACGCTCCCCATCGTCAACACCCGCGGGGTGGAGACGGGGGTGACGCGGGCGGAAGGCAGTTTGCGTTTCTAGGCCACGGGCTGCGTCGCCAGGATGGTGATGCCGGCCGGGAGGAGTGATAGATATGAGCAAGCGGGACAACCTCGATCCGCAGACGCTGGCGCTGGTGCGGTTCGCGGCGGCCATCGCGCAGGGGTACGAGCCGGAGCTCCGGGAGCACGCCACCGAATGCCGCACGGCGCAGGTGCCGATCCCGTGGGTAGAGGAGCTGCTGCTGCAGTCGGTGCTGATGGTGGGGTATCCGCGGACCATCATCGCGTTCACGGTGTGGCGGAAGGTGGCGCGGGTGCAGGCGCCCAAGACGGATGCGGACGCCGAGTACAAGAACCTCGAGGAGTGGACGCGCCGCGGCGAGGCCACGTGCGAGGTGGTGTACGGCACCAACTACCGCCGGCTCCGCGAGAACGTGAAGGAGCTGCACCCGGCGCTGGACCAGTGGATGATCACCGAGGGGTACGGGCGCACCATGAGCCGCACGGGCCTGGACCTGCTGCGGCGCGAGCTCTGCATCGTGGCGCAGACGGCCATCCTGGAAACGCCGCGGCAGCTGCACAGCCACCTGCGGGGAGCGCTGCACGCGGGCGCCACGAATGGGCAGGTGGAGGGGGTGCTCAGCGTGGTGAATCCGTTGCTGAGTTATGAGTCGTGGAAGAAGATCAAGGAGTTGTGGGGGAGCGTGCGGGAGGGGTGGCATCCCGAGCATTGAGGTGGGGTGAGAGGGGCCGGGTGAGATAATCGTAGGCGCGGCCTATAGGCCGCGCGTACTAATCGTGGGCGCGATCTGTAGGCCGCGCGTGCGAGAATCGGGGCGGGCGACGGGAATCGGGGGCGAATGTTCGTAGATCACGTAACGATCAAGGTCGAGGCCGGCACCGGCGGGTCGGGTGCGGCGTCGTTCGCGCGCTTCAAGTACAAGCCCAAGGGCGGCCCCGATGGTGGTGACGGGGGACGCGGCGGCTCCGTGTACCTGAAGGCCGACGGCAACCTCGCCACCCTCCTCGACTACCGCTACAAGACGGCGTGGAAGGCGCAGCGCGGGCTGCACGGCAAGGGCAAGAACATGACCGGCGCCTCGGGCGACGATCTCTACCTGCCCGTGCCGCCCGGCACCGTGGTGACCGACGCCGAGACCGGCGACGTGCTCGGCGAGGTGCTCAAGTCGGGCGATGAGCTGCTGGTGGCCAGGGGGGGCCGCGGCGGCCGCGGCAACAGCCACTTTGCCACGCCCACGCACCGGGCGCCGCGCGAGTGGGAGCCCGGGGGCGACGGGCAGAAGCGGGACCTCGAGCTCACGCTCAAGCTCATTGCCGACGTGGGGCTGGTGGGCGAGCCCAACGCGGGGAAGAGCACGCTGCTCTCCGTGATCAGCGCGGCGCGGCCCAAGATCGCCGATTACCCGTTCACCACGCTCGAGCCCAACCTCGGCGTGGTGGGCCTGTCCGGGCACCGGACCTTCGTGGTGGCGGACATCCCCGGGATCATCGAGGGGGCGCACCAGGGGAAGGGGCTGGGGCTCCAGTTCCTGCGGCACGTGGAGCGGACCCGGGTGCTGGCGTTCCTGGTGCCGCTGGATGCCGAGGACCCGCAGGCGGTGTACAACCAGCTGCGCCACGAGATCGAGGCGTACAGCGAGGAGCTGGCCCGGAAGCCGCACGTGGTGCTGCTCTCCAAGCGCGACCTGCTGGCCGAGGGCGATGCGCTGCCCGAGGTGGATGCGCCGGAGGCGACGGGGATGCTGACCTTCTCGTCGGTGGCCGGGGCGGGGCTCGAGGAGCTGACGGAATATCTCTGGAAGGCCGTGAGCGCGGCGCGCGCGGCGGAGGCGGAGCGGGTGGAGCTCGAGGAGCCGGTGGTCTTTGAGGAGAGCCGGGAGGACGAACCCGAGTGGGAGTAGATCCCGAACGCGCCGCCTGGGTGGCGCTGGCGATGGTGCCGGCGATCGGCCCCGAGCGGATGAAGCACCTGATCGATGCCTGCGGATCAGCAACCGGCGCCCTCTCGGCGCCGGTTGCGTTTTTAGGGACCGTCAAGGCGATGTCGCCGGCGGCGGCCACGGCGGTGAGGCAGGCCAGCATCGAGGGTGGGGCGCAGGTCATCTCGCGCGCCGAGGCGATGGGGGCGGTGGTGCTGTTGCCGAGGGACCCGGGATTCCCGGAATTGCTGGAGCAAATCCCGCACATGCCGCCGGTGCTGTTTGCGCTTGGCAACCTGGCGCTGATCGAGCGGCCCGCGGTGGCCATCGTGGGGAGCCGGGACCATTCCGGCTACGGCGAGGAGGTGGCGGACCAGGTGGGGCGGGTGGCGGCGTCGGCGGGGCTCGTGGTGGTGAGCGGGATGGCGCGGGGCCTCGATGCGGTGGCGCATGCCGCGGCGCTCGATGTCGGCGGCGGGTCCATCGGGGTGCTCGGCAACGGGCTCGGCGTGATCTATCCGGCCGCCAACCGGCGGCTGTACGAGCGGATGGCGGAGAAGGGGCTGCTGCTGACGGAGTTCCCGCCGGGGGAGCGGCCGGCGGTGCATACCTTCCCGCGGCGGAACCGGCTCATCAGCGGGCTGGCCCGGGTCACGGTGGTGGTGGAGGCGGCGGAGGGCTCCGGCACCATGAGCACGGTGGACGAGGCCACCCGCCAGGGCCGGACGGTGATGGCGGTGCCGGGGCCCATCACCAGCAAGACCTCGGTGGGCACCAACCGCCTGCTCCGGGACGGGGCGCAGCCGCTGCTGGAGCCGCTGGACCTGCTGGAGCACTACCCCGAGCACCGGCGGCTGGCGGGGGAGCCGCTGCCGGTGACCACGGGCGCCCCGGTCCGGGCCGCCCGGCCGGTACCCATCCCCGACGACCTGCCGCCCTCGGAGCACCGGCTGGCGGTGGCGTTGCAGGGTGGGGCGCAGGACTTCGACGGGCTGATCCGGCTGGCCGGGCTCACGGCGGCGGAAGCCCTGGCGGCGCTGTCGGGACTGGAGCTCCGGGGGCTCATCCGGCAGGACCCGGGGCGGGTGGAATGGGCGAGGAATTGAAGGAGGGGCGCCTCCCACCCTAAATTGAGGTGGAATGAGGACTTCCCCCCTCCCATGACGGGCCCCGGCCGCCCGACCTGCAACCGCTGCGGCGAATCCATCACGCCGGGCGCGCGCTTCTGCATGAAGTGCGGCAACGACGTGTCCGGCATCCAGGGCGCGGTGGCCACCGCCATGATGCCGGCGCCGGAGCCGAGCGCGGACGACCTGCTGCTCGAGTCGCTGCGCCAGGCCACGCTCGGCGACTACGAGATCCTGAAGGAGCTGGGCCGCGGCGGCATGGCCACCGTGTACCTGGCGCACGACATCGCGCTGGACCGGAAAGTCGCGATCAAGGTGATGGCGCCGGCGCTCCTCCTCATGGGCGAGGGGATGAGCGAGCGGTTCAAGCGCGAGGCGCGCACCGCCGCCAACCTCTCCCATCCCAACATCATCCCGATCTACACGGTGAAGAGCGCGGG
>JBGAOL010000315.1:0-5116 GCA_044221825.1 Gemmatimonadales bacterium | reverse complement strand
CCCTGACCCGTGGACGGCCGGTGGCTGGCTGTCGGACATGGGGCGTTGGATCCTGAAACGTCGCTAGGCCCACTTCGTGCGAAATAGACAGGGCCGTTACGACCCTATGGTCACGGCTCGGTGGAACGGCAGGATGGATAAGCCGAAGCAATTCAAGGCTTTCCGATGTTCCTGCTGGCATGGATTCCGCCACTCTCTCGCACTGGAAGTGTGATGAAAGCACACGCCGCGCTGGACACGCTGACACGCCCCCGCCGCCCGTCGGTGGAGACCGTCCGTGCCCTCCCGAGCCGTCCGCAGCCGCTGGCCGAGCCCGAGCTGACCCTGCTCTGCCCCGGGCCGGTGACCACGAGCGCCAAGGTGAAGGCTGCGCTGGCCGGCGCCGACTTGTCGCACCGGGACCGGGCGTTCGTCGACGTGCTGGGCCGGGCGGTGGAGCGGCTGGGCCGGGTGGCGGGCGCCACTGATCACGAGGTCCTGCTGGTGGGCGGCGGCGCCACGGCGGCCACCGAGGCGGCCCTGGCCACCTTCGTGGGCCACGACGAGCGGCTGCTGGTGATCAGCAACGGCGCCTTCGGCGAGCGGATCGCGGAGATGGCGCAGTGCCTCGGCATCCACATGAGCCACCTGCGCTATGACTGGGGCGAGACCATCGTCCTGGAGCAGGTCATGGGGCTCCTCGATGCCGACCCCAAGATCAAGGCCGTGGCCATGGTGCACCACGAGACCTCGATCGGCCGCATCAACCCGGTCAATGAGCTCGGCCGCCTGCTGGCGCCGCGGCACGTGCGCTACTTCGTGGACGTGGTCTCGAGCCTGGGCGCCGAGGACGTGGACGTGACGCGGATGCGCGCGTCGGTGGTCATCGGCAGCGCCAACAAGTGCCTGCACGGCGTGGCGGGCGTGGCGTTCGTGATCACCCGCCGCGAGCTGTGGCAGGAGACCGAGCACGTCCGCCCCCGCTCCATGTACCTGGACCTGCGCCGCTACCGCTCGGCGTTCGACGCCAACGGCCAGACCCCGTTCACCCCGCCGGTGTCGGCCGTGGCCGCGCTCGAGGCCGCGCTGCACGAGCTCGAGGACCAGGGCGGCCCGGCCGCGCGCCGCGCCCACTACCAGGCGCTCAACGCCCGGCTCCGTGCCGGCCTCCTCGGCATGGGTCTCAAGCTGCGTTTCGACGGCCCGGGCAGCGCCGTGAGCCTGACGGTGGCCCAGCTCCCGCCCGGCCTGACGTTCGACAGCTTCTACACCGACCTCCGCGCCCGCGGCTTCCTGGTGTACAAGGGCAAGGGCCCGGTGAGCCACGACTGCTTCCTCGTGGCCAACATGGGCGACGTGACCGTCGGGACCATCGACAAGTTCCTCGACACGGTGGCCGAGATCGCCGAGTTGCCCCGCGCCTAGAGGCGGGAAGCCAGACGCCACGAACGGGCCGCCAGGTGGCGGCCCGTTCGGTTTCCGGGATCTCGGCCCGCGATCGCTCGGGGGTCGGGACCGCTGCCCGCCTGAAGCGGCGCGGCCGGATGTATCCGGCCGCTACAGGGCCGCGCTTTCGATTTGGAAGTGATTTAGTTTTCTGGCCCATGCCTACGTCCCCCGCCGACCTCACCGCGGTCATCCTTGCCGCCGGCACCGGCTCCCGCCTCCGCCCGCTGACCGAGACCACCCCCAAGTGCCTCCTCGACGTCGGCGGCAAGACCATCCTCGCCCGCCAGCTCGAGCGCGTGGCCGAGGCCGGAATCCCGCGCGCCGTGATCGTCACCGGCTACCTCGCGGAGCAGGTGGAGGCGCACATCACGACGGTGCCGCAGGCCGTGCAGGTGACCACCGCGCACAACCCCGAGTTCGCCACCAGCGGTAACTGCATGAGCGTCCTCGCCGCGCGGGAGCGGATCACCAGCCGCGGCATCGTCCTCTGCGACGGCGACGTGGTGCTGACGGGCGACGCCATGGCCCGCCTCGCGTCCGACGCCGCGCCGGCCGCGCTCCTCCTCGACCGCGAGACCGTCCTCGCCGACGAGGAGATGAAGGCGAGTCCATCGGCATCCAGAAGGTGAGCGGGATGGCGCTGCCCATCTTCTGGGCCACCCTCGAGTCCATGCGCGAGGCCGGCGACACGCAGGGCTACTACGAGGACGCCTTCCAGCGGATGATCCACGCCGGCGTGTCCTTCCGCACGGTGCCCATCGCGCACCACGAGTGGACCGAGATCGATGACCAGGCCGACCTCGCCGACGCCCGTGCCCGCTTCGCCGCCCGCTAGGCCGGCCAAGCCGCCGGAGGTGGAGGAGTGGGTGGACGAGGTGATCCACCGCCCCCTCGCACGCCAGCTGGTGAAGCTGCTGGTGCGGACCCCCATCACCCCGAACCAGGTGACGCTGCTCTCCGCGCTCGTCGGCGTGCTCGGCAGCCTGGCGCTGGTGCGGGGGATCGACGTGCCAGCGTGGCGGCTGGTGGCGGGCGTCCTGCTATTCCTCTCGGTGGTGCTCGACTGCTGCGACGGCCAGCTGGCCCGCGCCAAGGGCATCTCCTCCACCTACGGCGCCATCCTCGACGGCATCGCCGACTACGTGGTGGGCGTGGCGCTCGGCCTCGCGGGCTCCTGGTACATGGTGAGCGTGCACCACAGCGCCTGGTACTGGCTGCTGGGCCTGGCCGGCATCGCGAGCGCCGCGGCGCACTCGGCGCTCTTCGACCACGCCAAGACCCGCTACATCGCGCGCGCCTCGGGCGGGTATTCCGAGCGGGAGGAGGACCTGGGCGCGGTCCGCGCCAACCGCGCCGCCGCGCTCCGTGAGCACCGCTACCGCGACGCCCTCCTCCTCTGGCTCTACGAGCAGTACTCCAAGGCCCAGCACGCGGCCCTCGCCATCCCGCCCGCCGCCGATCCGGCCGCCTTCCGCGCCCGCCACGGCGGTCGCATGCGGCGCTGGACCTGGCTCGGCATCGGGACCCACTTTGCGCTCGGCTACGTGCTGCTGAGCCTCGGCGCCGTGTGGTACGCCGCGCCGACGCTCTTCTTCCTGCTCAGCGCCACGGTGCTCAACCTCTTCCTCGCCGCGCTGCTGGCCGAGGAAGGGCGGGCGGGCGCGGCCTGATGCGGCGCGCCGCCCTGACGCTGCCGGCGGCCGGTGACCCGCACGCGCGCGTCGCCGGCCTGAGCGTGCTGCTCCGCCAGCTCCTCTCGCTCCAGGACGCGGGCATCCAGGAGGTGGCGGTGCAGCTCGAGGAGCGCGCCCGCATTGCGCTGGTGAACGACAAGCGGCTCCGCCTGAGCCTCGTGGCGCCGAACCCGGCGCAGCCGGCTCCGCTCCTCACCGCCCCGCAGGGCCTGGTGTGGCACCGCGGGCTGCCGTCGCGACTCCTCAAGGCGGGGTGGCACGGCGACCTCCGCCAGGCGCCGCTCACGCCGGAGGAATTCGTGATCCCGGCGGACACGCCGCGCTGCCGACGGGAGGCGGAGGACCGGCTGCTGCAGTCGCTCATCAAGCCCACCGACGGCGTCATCTCGCGCGGGATCAACCGGAAGATCTCGCTCCGCGTGACGCGCGCGCTGCTCGACACGTCGCTCACGCCCAACCAGATGACCTGGATCGCCGCGGTGTTCGGCGCGCTGGCCATCGGGATCGTGCTCTGGGGCGGCGTCGCGATGCTCATCCCCGGGGCGCTGCTGCTCCAGGTCCAGTCCATCCTCGACGGCTGCGACGGCGAGATCTCCCGCCTCAAGTACATCCGCTCCCGCCTCGGCGAGTGGCTGGACCAGGTGGGCGATGACGTGGTGAACGTGGGCTACTTCGCGGCGGCGGGGTGGGTCACCTGGCAGGCCGGCTCGGCGGTGGCGTTCTGGCTCACCGTGGTGGGGGCCACGCTTCACGTGGTGTACCAGCTCTCGCTCTACGCCGCGCTCGTCTTCAAGGGCGGCGGCAGCGGCAGCGTCACCAGCATCCGCTGGTGGGGCCAGAAGGACTTCACCCCGGAGACGCCGAAGGCGCCACCCACGCCCCTCACGCGGCTCAAGGAAGCCGTGGAGATCGCCGGCCGGCGCGACTTCTTCACCTTCCTCTACCTCCCCGCGGCGCTCGTCGGCCTCACGGAGATCGCGCTGGCCTGGAGCGCCATCATCTTCTCGGTCTCGGGCCTCACCACGGGACTCCAATGGGTGCTCCGCGGCGGGCCGGAGCCGGCGGTGCGGACGTCCTAGCGCGAGATCTACGTTTCACCGCACCGCACCATCCCCGACTCCCGTAGCGGCGGAGCTATGCTCCGCCGTCTGGATCTTCAGGATCCAGCACGATGGTGGGATCGAGTCGGCGGAGCGTAGCTCCGCCGCTACGGGTTCGAGATGATCCAACCTTCCAGGGGGATCCATCGTCCAAGACTGAAACCACGCACTACGGTTGTCGTCATGCCTGCGCGGCCCGGGAGCGGCCGAGCAGCCCCGCACGTTTCACCAGCGAAACAGCGAGTCGCCGATGCAGAACGTCAAGCTGGCCTTCCGCACCCTGGCCAAGACGCCCTTCGTGACCATGGTGGCGGTCCTCTCCCTGGCGCTCGGCATCGGCGCCAACGCCGCGATCTACTCCCTCTTCGACCAGATCCTGATGAGCCCGCTGCCGGTGCCCCGCGCCGCGGAGCTCGTCAACCTCGGTGCCCCCGGCCCCAAACCCGGCGGCACCAGCTGCAACCAGGCCGGCGACTGCGACCAGGTCTTCAGCTACCCGATGTTCCGCGACCTGGAGCAGAAGCAGCAGGTGTTCACCGGCCTCGTGGGCCACGTGATGTTCGGCGCCAGCCTGGGCTACAGCGGCCGGGAGCCCACCTCCGGCGACGGCGTGGCGGTGAGCGGTTCCTACTTCCCCACGCTCGAGCTCCGGCCCGCACTCGGCCGCTTCTTCGGTCCCAGCGAGGACGTGACCGTCGGCGGCCACTTCATCACCGTGCTGAGCTACGCCTACTGGCAGAGCCAGCTCGGCGGCGATCCCGACGTGATCGGCAAGTCGATCACGGTGAACGGCAAGCACTTCGAGATCATCGGCGTGGCGCCGCAGGGGTTCCAGGGCACCACCCTCGGCAGCCGGCCCGACCTGTACGTGCCGCTCACCATGTGGCAGGCCAT
>JBGAOL010000314.1:0-5125 GCA_044221825.1 Gemmatimonadales bacterium | reverse complement strand
AGGTTGACGCTCGTGCGCGCCATGTCCATCAGCTCGTCCACGCCGAAGATCATGGCGACGCCGATGGCGCCCCAGGGCGAAGGCAGGAACGTGTTCACGGTCGCGAGCAGGATGACGAGCGAGGCGCGCGGCACCGCGGCCACGCCCTTCGAGGTGAGCATGAGCGTCAGCATCATCAGGATCTGCGTCCCGAGCGGCATGTCCACCCCGGCCGCCTGCGCCACGAACACCGAGGCCACGGCCAGGTAGAGCGTGGAGCCGTCCAGGTTGAAGGAGTAGCCGGTGGGCAGCACGAAGGAGACGATCCGCTTCGGCACCCCGAACTTCTCCATGTTCTCGAGCGCCAGCGGCAGCGCCGCCTCCGACGAGGCCGTGGAGAAGGCGATGAGCCACGGCTCCTTGGTGTAGCGCCAGAACCGCCGGATCGGGATCCGGAACAGGAGCGCCACCGGCACCAGCGCCACCAGCACGAAGACGATGAGCGCGCCGTAGAGCGTCCCCACCAGCTGGGCCAGGTTGCCGAGCACCCCGAGCCCGTTCTTGCCGATCGTCACCGCGATGGCCGCCCCGATGCCGATCGGCGCGAAGTACATCACCACCCCGGTGAACTTGAACATCACCTCCGAGACGCCCTCGAGGAACTGCAGCACCACGTGCTTGTTGGGGCTGCGCACCTGCGCCAGCCCGATGGCGAAGATCACGGAGAAGAAGACGATCTGGAGCACCTCGTTCTTCGCGGCCGCCTCGAAGAAGCTGGCGGGCACGGTGTGCTCCAGCACGCTCGACAGGGTGGGCTTGTTGCTGGTGAACTGCGCCATCTGCGCCGCGTCGGCGTGCACGTCGAGGGTGATGCCGACGCCGGGCCGGGTGAAGTTCACCGCCATGAGCCCCACCGCCAGCGCGATGGTGGTCACCACCTCGAAGTAGATGAGCGAGCGGAAGGCCAGCCGGCCCACCCGCTTGAGGTCGTCCCCATGGCCCGCGATCCCCACCACGAGACTGGTGAAGACGAGGGGGGCCACGATGGACTTGATCATCCGGATGAAGATCGAGGACAGCGGGGACAGCCAGGGGGCCAGGTCGCTCTCGAGCCACACCGAGTGGTCGAGGTGACCGACAACGACGCCGACGACCATCGCGAGGATGATCCACCACGTCAGCGTGAGGCGCCGGAGGAAGGCGAGCATGGAGTTCGGGGGTTGGGGGAAGCGGGACAGCGGGCCGGGGGTTTGCCGGCCCGGGGGAAGTATGACGGCCCGGCCGCTCCGGCGCTACCGAATCGCCCCCGGGGGCCGTACCGTTCCGGCACCCCCTCCAGCGCCGGGCCCACCCATGCCGAGCGAGTACCTGAAGCGCATCCTGAACGCGCGCGTCTACGACGTGGCCATCGAGTCCCCGCTCGAGGCCGCGCCCCTCCTCTCCGCGCGGCTCGGCAACACGGTGCTCCTCAAGCGCGAGGACCTGCAGCCTGTCTTCTCCTTCAAGCTGCGCGGCGCCTACAACATGATGGCCCGCCTGCCGCGCGCGGCCCTCCGCCGCGGCGTCATCGCCGCCTCCGCCGGCAACCACGCCCAGGGCGTGGCCCTCGCCGCCGCGCACCTCGGCGGCAAGGCCGTGATCGTGATGCCGGTGACCACGCCCCGCATCAAGGTGGAGGCCGTCCGCCGCCGCGGCGCCACCGTGGTGCTCCACGGCGACACCTACGACGAGGCCTACGCCCACGCCCGCGGGCTGGAGGCGCGCAAGGGCTACACCTTCGTCCACCCGTACGACGACCCCGACGTCATCGCGGGGCAGGGCACGGTGGGGCTCGAGATCCTGCGGCAGGCGCCGGAGCGGCTCGATGCGGTCTTCGTGGCGGTGGGCGGCGGCGGGCTCATCGGGGGCGTCGGCGCCTGCATCAAGGCGCTCCGGCCGGAGGTGAAGGTCATCGGCGTGGAGCCGGTGGACGCCGACGCCATGACCCGCTCGCTGGCCGCGGGGCGGCGCGTCACGCTCGACCACGTGGGCCTCTTCGCCGATGGCGTGGCGGTGCGCCGCGTGGGCGAGGAGACCTTCCGCCTGGGTGGCGGTGCGCCGCGTGGGCGAGGAGACCTTCCGCCTGGCCAAGCAGGTGGTGGACGAGATGATCCTGGTGGACACCGACGAGACCTGCGCGGCCATCAAGGACGTCTTCGAGGAGACGCGGAGCATCCTGGAGCCGGCGGGGGCGCTCGCCGTGGCGGGCGCCAAGGCGTGGGTGCAGCACTTCGGCGGGAAGGGGGCCACGCTGGTGGCCGTGGCGTGCGGCGCCAACATGAACTTCGACCGGCTCCGCTTCGTCGCCGAGCGGGCCGAGTCGGGGGAGGCGCGGGAGGCGCTGCTCGGCGTCACCATCCCGGAGCGGCCCGGCAGCTTCCGCGCCTTCTGCGCCGCGCTCGGGCCCCGCAACATCACCGAGTTCAACTACCGCCTGGCCGATCCCGAGCGGGCCCACGTCTTCGCCGGCCTCGAGATCGGCGACCGGCGCGAGACCCGCGCCATCGTGAAGCGCCTGACGCAGGCCGGCTTCGAGGCGCTCGACCTCTCCGACAACGAGATGGCCAAGCTGCACGTGCGCCACCTGGTGGGCGGCCGCGCACCGCTCGCCACCCACGAGCTGCTCTATCGCTTCGAGTTCCCCGAGCGGCCGGGCGCGCTGCTCCGCTTCCTGGAGCGGATGCGCTCCGACTGGAACATCAGCCTCTTCCACTACCGCAACCAGGGTGCCGACTACGGCCGAGTCCTCGTCGGCATCCAGGTCCCGCCGAAGGAACTGCGCGCCTTCCACCGCTTCCTCCGCGACGTGGGCTATCCCTGGGTGGACGAGACCGCCAACCCGGCTTACGCGATGTTCCTAGGGGTTGGGGGCTGAGGCGTCGCCGTCCCCATCGGCGGGGCGGGGGCCTGCGAGCTCAACGCAGAGGCGCAGAGGGCGCAGAGGACGCGGAGGGATCGAGCCCGGGGTGGCGCGCGACCCACCCGGGGCTTTGATGTGTTGCGGGTGGGGTTCCATGGCCGGTGGGGCTTGTTGCTGGACCCGAACGCACACCCACAAAACCACAACGGGCTCACCCGAAGGTGAGCCCACCATGTACGTGCAGTGCCTCTGCGCCCCTCTGCGCCCTCCGCGCCTCTGCGTTGAGCTCGCAGGCCCCCGCCTGAAGACGCCCCCAGCGCCGCCTAGACCAGCGCCGCCGCCTTGCGCTCGATGCCCTTGAGCAGCGCGTCGAAGGACTGCGCGAAGGATGCCACGCCCTCGGTCTCGAGGGTGCGGGTGACGGCCTCGAGGTCGATGCCCGCGTCGTGCAGCAGCCGCATCAGCGGGCCCGCCTCCGCCATCACCTCGCGGATGCGCACCTCGGGGCGGCCGTGGTCACGGTACGCGGCGAAGGTGGCGGGCGGCAGCGTGTTCACCGTGTGCGGCGCCACCAGCTCCTCCACGTAGTAAGTGTCGGGAAGCGCCGGGTCCTTGGTGCTGGTCGAGGCCCAGAGCGGCCGCTGGATCATGGCGCCGGAGGCCGCCAGCCCCTGCCAGCGCGACGAGCCGAACAGCTCCTCGAACGCCGCATACGCCGCCGCCGCGTTGGCGATCGCCGCGCGCCCCTTCACCCGCGGGCCCCGCTCCCCCGCCTTCCCGAGCGGCGACTGCGCCACCAGCGGGTCCACCTTCCCATCCAGCCGCGACACGAAGAACGACGCCACCGAGGCGATGCCGTTCACCGGCCGCCCCGCGGCCTGCCGCTGCTCCAGCCCCGCGAAGAACGCCGCCACCACCTCGCGGTAGCGCTTCACCGAGAAGAGCAGCGTGACGTTGACGTTGATCCCCTGCGCCAGGCACCGGGTGATGGCCGGCAGGCACTCGTGGGTGCCCGGGATCTTGATCATCACGTTGGGCCGCGCGATCCGCGCCCACAGCCGCTCCGCCTCCGCCACCGTCCCCTGCGCATCCCGCGCCAGCGTGGGCGAGACCTCGATGGACACGAGCCCGTCGAGCCCGCTGGTGCGGTGGTAGAGCGGCAGGAAGAGGTCGCAGGCGGCGCGCACGTCCTGCACCGCGAGCCCCTCGAAGATCTCCGCCGGCGTCCGGCCCTCCCCGGCCAGCCGGCGGATGTCGTCGTCGTACAGCTCGCTGCCGGCGATGGCCTTCTCGAAGATCGTCGGGTTGGTGGTCATGCCGCGGAGCCCGTCCTCGGCGATGAGCCGCGCCAGCTCACCCGAGGTGATCAGCTCGCGCGTGATGTAGTCGTACCAGGGGCTCTGGCCGAGGTTGCCGAGGAGCGTGAGGGGATTGGTCACCGAATGACTCCGATTAGGGACGCGCGGGCGCGGCCAGCACCTGCTCGACCGCCGCCACCACGTGGTCCGCCGTGAACCCGAATTCCTGGAACAGCCGCTCCGCCGGCGCCGACGCGCCGAAGTGGTCGATGCCGAGGGCGACGCCCCGGTCGCCCACCCAGCGGTGCCAGCCGAAGCGGCTCGCCGCCTCGATGCTGACGCGCGCCGTCACCGCGGGCGGCAGCACCGCCGCCTGGTACTCCGCCGGCTGCTGCTGGAACACCTCCCACGAGGGGAACGACACCAGCCGTACCTGCCGGCCCTGCCCCTGCAGCCGCTCCACCGCCGCGAGCGCCGCATGCAGCTCCGCCCCCGTGGCAATGACGATGGCCTCGGGATTCCCGCTCGGCGCATCCAGCAGCACGTAGCCGCCCTGCCGCGCCCCGCTCGCCGGCGCGAGCCGGGTGCGGTCGAGGATCGGGAGCTTCTGCCGCGACAGCGCCAGCACCGTGGGCCCGTCCTGCCGCGCGATGGCCGCCTTCCACGCCTCCACCGTCTCCGACGCGTCCGCGGGACGGAACACGGTGACGTTGGGCGTGGAGCGCAGCATGGCCAGCTGCTCGATGGGCTGGTGCGTCGGCCCGTCCTCGCCGAGGCCAATCGAGTCGTGGGTGCCGATGTAGATCACCGGCAGCCCCATGAGCCCCGAGAGGCGGATGGACGGCTTGCAGTAGTCGGTGAAGATCAGGAAGGTGCTGCCGAAGGGCCGGAGCCCGCCGTGCGCCGCCATCCCGTTCAGGCATGCGGCCATGCCGTGCTCGCGGACGCC
>JBGAOL010000313.1:0-5144 GCA_044221825.1 Gemmatimonadales bacterium | reverse complement strand
TGCCGACCTGGCGCCGCTCACCACCCTGCTCGAGGCCGCGCGGCAGATCGGCGAGGACGCGGGCCGGCTGGCCGCCGCGCAGCAGGAAGTGCGGGACGCGACCGCGGGGCGCTGACGAGACACGCCGCGAGGCGCCGCGGAGCTTTGTCGGGGTGGTCGGCCCCCAAGAACCCCTCCGAGCGCACGTTTCGGCGGGCGCACGAGCACCTGGACGCCGCCGCCGGGGTCGACGGGATCGAGGCGTTTCACGCGGAGTGTGAGGCGGCAGGGGTGCCGATCCTGCGGCCGCTGGCACCCACCGAGTACGGCACGAAGGACTTCCACGTGGAAGATCCAGACGGGTACATCATTGCCCTTGGGGGGATCCCGTGATGCGACAGCCGTGGCTGGTCCTGGCACTTGCGGCCTCCGCGCTGCCAGTCGCGCCGCGAGAGGTGGCGGGGCAGGCGGGTGTGGAGGAGCGCATCGCGTCCGTCACTTGCGGCGCGCAGCTGGTACTGCTGGGCGAACTGCCGAGTCATGGCGAGGCCCGCGCCTTCGCGCTCAAGGCCGCCATCGTGCAGCGCCTGGTGGAGCGGTGCGGCTTCACCGCCGTGATCTTCGAGGCGCCGCTCTACGACTTCCTCGGCTTCCAGCGGGCGGTCCGGGAGCACTCGGCCACACCGGTGCAGCTCGAGAACGCGATCGGGCGCTTCTGGCTGGCCCAGGAACTGGCGCCGTTCCGGGAGTGGCTCCTCGCGCAGGCCGCGGCGGGGTCCCTGGTGGTTGGCGGCATGGATGACCAGGTGAGCGTGACCTCGGAGTTCGCGCGCGCCACGCTGCCCCGGCTGGTCGGGGCGGCCATCGGCGGCCCGCGCTCGGCCGAGTGCGAGCAGGTGGTGGACCGCCATCTCTTCTGGCGCTACGGGGATAGCCTGCCGTTCGACGCGGCCGAGCAGCGGCGTCTTGCGGGCTGCGCGCGGGGTGCGGCCGATGCGCGGGCCACGGCGGGGGGCGGAGACCGCGGCGGCGAGGAACTGGCCATGCTGCAGAGCTTCGCGGGATATGCGGAGCGCCAGCAGGAGGGCGGGACCGGTGCCGATCGTGACGAGGCGATGGCCCGGAACCTCCGCTGGCAACTGAGCCGGCTCCCCGCCCGGCCGCGGACGATCGTGTGGACAGCGACCGTGCACGCCGCCCGCGTCCAGGGGACACGGCCCGCAGCGCCGCTCGGTGCCCGGCTGGAGGACGACCCGGGCCGGATGGTGTCCGTCGGCTTCACGGCGCTCACCGGGCAGTCCGCGATGGCCGGGCGGCCCCCGCGGGCGCTGCCGCCGCTGCCGGCCGGCTCGCTCGAGGCCGCGGCCCTGGCCGAAGGCGGGGACAAGGTGGTGCTCGACGCCGCCGCGCTGGCCCGGCTGGGCGCCTTACCATCCCGCCTGTTCGGCGGCGTGACCACGGCCCCCTGGGGCGACCTGTTCGACCTGGTGGTGGTCTTCCGTGAGGAGCTGCCGCCCACCTTCCAGCCCAGGCGGTGACAATGGAGCGCGCTGTCCCCATCCTCCCCGGCGACGACCTGCGGGTGGCCCGTGCCTACTACGTGGACCAGCTCGGGTTCCGCGTGACGTTCGAGGCCACGGCCAACGGCCGCGAGGGCATCATGGGCCTGGCACGTGGCACGATCGCGCTCACCATCGACTGTCCCATGCAGGGCCACGGCCGGGACGCCTGCGTGGGCCTCGAGGTTGCGGACGCCGATGCCCTGTACGCGGAATGGGCGCCCCGCGTGCCCACCTCCCGGCCGCCGCACGACGAGCCGTGGGGCGCCCGGACCTTCGGCATGCAGGACCCGTTCGGGAACACGCTCTTCGTGATGGGCCCGCTGCCGGGCGGAGTGGCGCGGGCTTGAGCACAGACGACCTCCGGGAGGCGGTGATGACTGCTGATTCAGCGTGGGATCCGGCACTCGATGCGCTGGTGGCCGCGCCGGCCCATCACCGCCTCCTCTTCGAGAACGCCCACGTGCGCGTGCTCGACACCCGCATTCCCCCGGGTGAGACGGTGCCCGTCCACACCCACTGCTGGCCTGCCACGCACTACGTGCTCGGCACCAGCCACTTCGTGCGGCGGGACGCGGCGGGCACCGTGCTGGTGGACAGCCGCGCGCTTCCCCGGCTCCCCGAGCCCGGCACCATCTTCTGGGGCGACGCGCTCGGGCCCCACACCCTCGAGAACGTCGGCTCCACGCCAATTCACATCGTAAGCACCGAGCTCAAGGCGGCGGGGGCGCGCCCGTGAGGCACGGCCTCGGGGTGGCGGCGGTGCTGCTGGGGGCCGCCTGCGGCCGCGGGGCGCCCGACCCGGGCGGCGAGATCGCCGCGCTCGAGGAGCGCCTGCGCGCGGCGATGATGGCCGAGGACACGGTGACGCTCGCGGCACTGTGGGCGCCGGAGTACACCTCCACGAGTGCCGTGGGCCACAGCACCACACGGGCGGAAGGGCTCATGGCCTACGGGGCCGGCCTGGTGCGCGTGGACACCGCGGCGCTCCGCGAGGTGACGGTGCGTCAGGGCGGGGACACCGCCGTGAGCACCGGCATCCTGGAGTGGGCCGGTGCCGCGGCCGGCGGGCCCTTCGGTTCCACCGTGCGCTTCGAGCATGAGTGGGTGCGGCACGACGGCCGCTGGCGGTTGGCCTCTAGTCACCTGACTCGGCTGCCCTGAACGTCCACGGGGCGTCTCCCCTCGGCGTCCCGTGGTGGTCTCTCCCTCTCCCCTCTCCTGGAGGCGGCATGTCGCTCGGACACTGGCCGGTCATCATCGGCGCCGCGGTGCTCGCGTGGGTCATCGGGGCGCTGTGGTATTCGCCGCTCCTCTTCGCCAAGGCGTGGGTGGCGGCGCACGGGTACACCCCGGAGAAGCTGGCGGAGATGCAGAAGAACGCAGGGAAGGCCTACGCGGGCTCGCTGGTCGCGTTCGGGATGATGGCCTTTGTGCTGCACCTGTTCCTGAACCACCTCGGCGCCACCGATGCGGTGGCCGGGGCGGGCTGGGGCTTCCATGCGTGGGTGGGGTTTGCGTTCCCGATCGGACTCACGGCCTGGCTCTACTCCGACAAGCGGGTGGCGACCTTCCTCATCGACACCGGCTACCAGCTCGTGTACCTCACGGCCATGGGCGCGGTCCTCGGGCGCTGGGCGTAGGCAGGGGGCTCGCCCGACGCGGTCTCGGGCCTTGCCCGGCGGGTGCGGGGCGGACAACGTACGTCGAACCGTTGACATACCACACCTCCTCTGGAGTCCCCCATGCAGCTCGGCGCCTTCTCCGTCAGCCTCGCCGTGAAGGACCTCGCGGCGTCGCGGGCCTTCTATGCCAGGCTCGGCTTCCAGCCCGTGATGGGCGACGGCAAGCGCTGGCAGATCCTCAAGAACGGCGACACCGTCCTCGGCCTCTTCCAGGGGATGTTCGACAAGAACGTGCTGACTTTCAACCCGGGCTGGGACCAGGGCGCCCAGCCGCTGCCGAGCTTCACCGACGTGCGGGAGCTGCAGCGGCAGCTCAAGGCGGAAGGCGTGGCCTTCGTGCAGCAGGCCGACGAGGCCACCACGGGCCCGGCCAGCTTCATTGTGGTAGATCCCGACGGCAACCCGATCCTGGTGGACCAGCACCGCTGACCCCACGCCTGGCCACAACCCTGCGATGCCCGAGGTGATGATGCGGCGGCTTCTTTCCTGGCGGCATGCCTCGAGTGCGGCGGTCCTGTCCACGCTCCTGGCGGCCCGGCTGGCGGGGCAGGCCGCCTGCACGCCGCACCACGCCGACACGCTGCCGCTGGTCCTCACGGGTGTCACGCTCTGGGATGGTACGGGGAGCCCCGGCCGGCCGGGCACCACCATCGTGGTGACGGGGGAGCGGATCACCGCCGTGTTCCCCGACGGCAGCCGGCCGCTGCCGCCCGCTGCCACGGTGCGGGCGCTCCCCGGCAAGTTCGTGATCCCGGGCCTGATCGACGGCCACACCCACGTCGCCGGCCAGCCCTCCGGCGAGGACAACCACGAGCGCACCGCCCGCCGCCTCTGCCGGGCCCTGCTCGGCGGCGTCACCGCCATCCGGGACATGGCCGGCGACGTCCGCACCCTGGCCTCGCTGCAGCGCGATGCGCTGGTGGGCGACCTCGCCTCGCCTGACATCTTCTATTCGGCCCTGTGGGCGGGCCCCGCCTTCTTCAGCGACCCGCGCACCGCCGACGCGAGCGCGGGCGCCGCGCCCGGCAGCTTCCCGTGGATGCGCGCCGTGGCTGAGCAGACCGACCTGCGCCAGGCAGTGGCGGAAGCCCGGGGGAGTGGCGCCACCGCCCTCAAGCTCTATCAGGCGATGTCTCCGGCATTGGTGGCGCGGATCGCGGCGGAGGGCAGGCGGCAGGGGCTCGAGCTCTGGGCCCACGCCGCGATGCGTGCCGTCAAGCCAAGCGAGATGGCGGCGGCCGGGATCGGGACGGTGTCGCACGCCTTCCTGCTGCTGTACGAACTGACTCCGGAAGAGATGGCGCAGGTGCGCACCTCGCGCGGGGACACGACCGCGGCGCTGTTCAAGGACCGGCGCTTCGAGCGGCTCTTCGCCGCGTACCGCGCCCACGGCACGGTGCTCGAGCCCACGCTGTTCATCATGCAGGACGATACCAGCGGGACCCGGATCCGGGTGGCGAGCTACTTGAGCCGACGCGCCCACGCCGCCGGCGTGCCGCTCCTTGCCGGGACGGATTCGCTTGGCAACGGCAATACGGATGGCGAGGCGCTGCCCAATCTGCATGCCGAGCTCGAGCTGCTGGTCACGAATGCCGGGCTCACCCCCACCGAGGCGCTGCTGGCCGCCACACGCACGGGCGCACGGGTGCTGGGGCGTGAGCGGGACCTCGGCACCCTCGAAGCCGGCAAGCTCGCCGATCTGGTGGTGCTCGACGCCGATCCCACCAGGGACATCCGCAACAGCCGCACGGTCCGCCTGGTGCTGAAGCGGGGTGCGGTCTATGCGCCCTGGCCCTCCGCGGAGCACAGCAGTGAGTGAGGCTCCCCGCGGCACCAGCGCCGATTCGCGAGGCGGGGCTGCGCCACCCCAGTTCTCCGTCCGCCGCTACGGCGCCGTCGCGGCGATGCTCGTGGTGGTGCT
>JBGAOL010000312.1:0-6733 GCA_044221825.1 Gemmatimonadales bacterium | reverse complement strand
CACGGCCCCACCCATCACGCCGGAGCAGGTGGCGGCGGTGCGCGCCAAGGTGCAGTCGCGCACCAAGCCCTGGACGGCTGAGGAGTTGGCCAAGGCCACGCTCAAGTAAGCTCCCCGTAGCGGCGGAGCTATGCTCCGCCGCCTTGATCTCGGATATCGTGCACGATGGTTGGATCGAGGCGGCGGAGCATAGCTCCGCCGTTACGGGTTGTGGCGCGCGACGAACCAACGCTGCGGCGCATCCCGGCGTAGAGCTTCCGAGCCGGCCATTCGGGGCTCGCCATCCGTCACCCACGACCCGCCATGTTCGGAACCCGGGACCCGCAGGAGACCTCGTTCACCTCCCCGGGGCGCAAGGCGCCGCGGGTGCTGCGGCCGTGGGTGCGGTTCGAGGTGCTGCCTGAAACGTCGCGGGAGGGGCGGTCGGGGGTCTGGCTCGGGAGCGTGCTCCTGCACGCCGGGCTGGTGGTAGTTCTGGTCCTCGTGATGCGCGGCGGCATCACGCCACCGCCGGCCGACTCCGAGACGGGCCCCCGCCGGGACGTGCAGATGGTCTACATCCCAGACGCCACCCGGCCCATCCCCCTCGCATCGGCCCGGCCGGACCCAGCGCCGCAGGCCAAGACGCCGACTCCGCCGCCGGAGGCACCGAGGCCCGCCCAAGCAGGACGGCGACCCGACCTCCCGCTTTGCCAAGGTGGACGGCCCCAAGGTGCCCGAGCACGACGAGGCCCATGGGCATCCCGGCACCGAGCCCGAGCGCCCAGGCCGCCACGACGCCCGACCAGGACCCCGGCCGCGGCGCCGAGGAGCCCCCGCGCTCTCCGAGGCCGCCGCGCGCGACCTCGCGATGGTCTCCGAGGCCCGCCGCCTCTTCGGCAAGCAGGGCGCCGCCTACGACGGCGACGGCACCGCCGGCCCGCGCAGCCGCCCGGGCTGCCGGCCTGGGTGCAGCCCGGCGTCGGCACCTGCGTGGTGGAGGGTCGCACGGTGGCCACGGCGGCGGCGCGCTCCAACGGCTACGTCGAGGGCATCGTGCGGAGCTCGGAGACGGGCAACCCGCTCCCCGGCGCCTTCATGCAGATCCTCGGTACCGGCTACTCCACCTGGTCCCGCGGCGACGGGTCGTATCGGCTCGAGTTCGATCCGTCGCTCGTGGACGGCTGCCGCACCCAGGTGGTCCGCGTCACCAAGCCCGGCTTCGCCGCTCAGTCCCTCGTCCTCTCCATGGGTCGCGTCAGTGACAACACCGTGAACCTTGGGCGGACGCGATAGCGGCGTCGCCGGCGGTGGTGTTGGGACCTGGTTCTGGTGCGACTCAACGCTCCGCAGAGGAGGGCCGCAGAGTGCCGCAGAGGAACTGCCCGGGCATGGTGGCTCACCCCAAGGTGAGCGACAGACATTTGTTGTGGGTGTTTTGGGGGTGGCGACGCCCCCAACCGGCCGGGGAACCCGCCCCAAAGACACCGAGTCCAGGTTGGCAATACGCCAATCCGGACGATTCCCTCTCGCCCTCTGCGGCCCTCCGCGCCTCTGCGTTGAGTCACACCGAGCCCAGATCCCGACTACGCCGAGCGGCCCCACCCGCGGCGGGCAGGCATCCAGCCACGCCTGCTCGGCCTCGTCGAAGACCCGCGAGCGCGTGAGGAACCGCACCCCGAGCGGCGCCTCGAGCGAGAAGCCGCTCCCGCGCCCCGGCACCACGTCGATGAGCAGCTGGGTGTGCCGCCAGGCCTCGAACTGCAGGCCGCCGATGTAGACGGGCGTGCCGTCCACGTCGCCCAGGTGCACGTCCCGCTGGCCCACCTTGAACTCGCGCGCCGGGTAGCACATCGGCGCGCTCCCGTCGCAGCAGCCCCCGCTCTGGTGGAAGAGCAGCGGGCCGTGCTCCGCCACCAGCTGGCGGAGCACGGCCCGGGCCGCGTCGGTGATCCCCACGCGGTCGACGCGCATCGGCCTAGAAGAAGCCCAGCTTCTTCGGGCTGTAGCTGACGAGCAGGTTCTTGGTCTGCTGGTAGTGCCCGAGCATCATCTTGTGCGTCTCGCGCCCGATGCCCGACTGCTTGTAGCCGCCGAACGCCGCGTGCGCGGGGTAGAGGTGGTAGCAGTTGGTCCACACGCGGCCCGCCTTGATGGCCCGGCCCATCCGGTAGCAGGTGTTGGCGTCGCGGCTCCAGACGCCGGCGCCGAGGCCGTAGAGCGTGTCGTTGGCGATGGCCAGCGCGTCGTCCTGGGTCTTGAACTTGGCCACCGAGACCACCGGGCCGAAGATCTCCTCCTGGAAGATGCGCATCTTGTTGTGGCCCTCGAAGATCGTCGGCTGCACGTAGTAGCCGCCCTCGAGCTCGCCCGGGTGCACCCGGCGGGCGCCGCCGGTGAGGACCTTGGCCCCCTCCTGCTTCCCGATGGCGATGTAGCTCAGGATCTTCTCGAGCTGGTCGTTGGACGCCTGGGCGCCGATCATCGTCTTCGAGTCGAGCGGGCTGCCCTCGACGATGGCCTGCGTCCGCGCCACCGCGCGCTCCATGAACTTGTCGTAGATCGACTCCTGCACCAGCACGCGGCTCGGGCAGGTGCAGACCTCGCCCTGGTTGAGCGCGAACATGGCGAAGCCCTCGAGCGCCTTGTCGAAGAAGTCGTCGTCCGCTTCCATGACGTCGGCAAAGAAGATGTTCGGCGACTTGCCGCCGAGCTCGAGCGTCACCGGGATCAGGTTCTCGCTGGCGTACTGCATGATGAGCCGGCCCGTCGTGGTCTCACCCGTGAACGCCACCTTCGAGATCCGCGGGCTCGACGCCAGCGGCTTGCCCGCCTCGACACCGAAGCCCTGCACCACATTCACCACCCCGCTCGGCAGGATGTCGGCGATCAGCTCCATCACCGCCATGATGGTCACCGGCGTCTGCTCGGCCGGCTTGAGCACCACGCAGTTCCCGGCCGCGAGCGCCGGCGCCAGCTTCCACGCCGCCATCAGGAACGGGAAGTTCCACGGGATGATCTGGCCCACCACGCCGAGGGGCTCCAGGAACTGGTACGACACGGTGTCGTGGTCCAGCTCGCCCATGGTGCCTTCCTGCGCCCGGATCACGCCCGCGAAGTAGCGGAAGTGGTCGATGGCGAGCGGGAGGTCGGCGGCCATCGTCTCGCGGATCGGCTTGCCGTTGTCGAGCGTCTCGATCAGCGCCAGCGCCTCGAGGTTCTGCTCCAGCTTGTCGGCGATCTTGTTGAGGATGTTGGCGCGGTACGTGGGGCTCGAGATGCCCCAGGAGAGGAAGGCGGCGTGGGCGGCGTCGAGCGCCTTGTCCACGTCCTCGTGGGTGGAGCGCGCCACTTCACACAGCGGCTGGCCGGTCACCGGCGTCACGTTGGTGAAGTACTGCCCCCGGGTCGGGGCGACATACTCGCCCCCGATCCAGTTGTCGTAGCGGGCCCGGATCGGGATCTGGGTCTTGAAGCTCTTCGCGCCGCTCGGAAGGGTAGCGGTGGCCTTCGGCGGTACCGTGGTAGCCATGGCAGGACTCCTCGGCTGGCTGGGTTGGAGAACGGGGGTGCTGCAGGATGGCTCTCCCTAAGGCATGGGACGGGCCAGACCGATCAGCAATATCTGAGCTTCCGTCAAGCCAAGGCTGAAGAACGACTTAGCCGACAGTTCCGTCGCCCGCGCCCCCCGCGCTGTCCCGTCCCGCCGGGACGGCTGTCCCGGGCGGGTGTCGCGTCGCGGGACAAATGTCCCGTCCACCTTGCGTGACAGTGGCTCCCCGCCACATTTGTCCGTGCGCCACGCGGCGGGCCCCCCGTCCCCGCCTGGGACGGGTGCCAGCCCGGAGCTCCCCATGCAGACGTCCGATCTCCTGCCCTTCGACCACGACGCCCAGCGCACGCTGGAGCGCGCCTGGGCGTGGACCGTGGCCGAGCGGCGCGCCGCCGAGGGCGTCCGGCCGGCGGTGCGCGCCTCGTGGGAGCGGAGCCTCTGGGCCTCCATTCGCCCCGACCTCCTCGCCGCCCCCCTGGTCTGGGACGACAACCAGCTGGCCGTCACCCTGGAGCGGAACGACTGGCTGGGGCTCGCGCGGCAGGCCGTGCAGCAGCATCAGGCGTCCTTCAGCGGCGTGGGCCACATCCTCACGCTGTTCGACCACGAAGCCCGCATGCTCGCCGCCGAGGGCGACCCGGCGGCGCTCGACGGCCTGGCCTCCATCAACTTCCGCCCCGGCGGCGACTGGTCCGAGGGCATGGTGGGCACCAACGGCCCCGGGACGGCCCTCGCCACCGGGCTCGCCACCCACATCGTGGGAGCGGAGCATTTCTGCGAGGGGTGGCAGAAGTGGCACTGCGCCGCGGTGCCCGTCCGCGACCCGGCCACTGGCCAGGTCCTCGGCGTCCTCGACATCAGCGGCTTCCGCGAATACGCCCACCCGCACACGCTGAACCTGGCCCTGGCGCTGGTGGTGGCCATCGAGCAGACCCTCGCCGCGCGCGAGACCGAGCGCCGCTTCCTGGCCCTCTCCCGCCTCACCGACCTCTCGCTCCGCTATCCCGGCGACGTGACGCTGGCCGTGGACCGCGCCGGCCGGTGCTCTCCGCCTCGCCCTCGGCGCCGCCCGCCTTCACCCCGGGGCGGGACCATCCCGCCCTCCGGAGCACGGTGGATCACCTCCTGCTCCAGAGCACCGACGCCATGCCGCGCGAGGTGGCCATCCCCGGCCTCCCGGCGCCGGCGAGCGCGGCGTCTGGTACCCGGTGCTCGACGGCACCACCGTGGTGGGCGGCTGCCTGCTCGTGGAGCGGGCGGGCCACGCGCTGCCCGCCGCGCGCACCGCGCCGCGCAGCACCAAGCCCGAGGCCGTGCGCTACACCATGGAGGACATCTGCGGCGACAGCCCGGTCCTCGCCTCGGCCCGCGCCACCGCGGCGGCCGCGGCGGGCACCGACCTGCCCGTGCTCCTGTTAGGGGAGTCCGGCACCGGCAAGGAGGTCTTTGCCCAGGCCATCCACGCCGCGAGCCCGCGGCGCGACAAGCCCTTCATTGCGGTGAACTGCGCCGCGCTGCCGCGCGAGCTGGTGGAGAGCGAGCTCTTCGGCTACGAGGGCGGCGCCTTCAGCGGCGCGCGGAAGGAAGGCACCATCGGCAAGCTCGAGGCGGCCGAGGGCGGCACCATCCTGCTGGACGAGGTGGCGGAACTGCCGCCGGCGGCGCAGGCCGCGCTGCTCCGCGCCCTGCAGGAGAACGAGATCCAGCGGGTGGGCAGCGTCAAGACGCGCCGGGTGGACGTCCGCGTCATCGCCGCCACCAACCGCGACATCCAGGCCTCGCTGGCCAGCGGCGCCCTCCGGCAGGACCTCTACTACCGCCTCAACGTCATCCCCATCGAGCTGCCGCCGCTCCGCGAGCGCCCGGGCGACGTGCGCCGCCTGGCGCGCCGCTTCTTCGAGGCCACCGCGCGCGAGCTCGGCGTCACCGAGGTCACCGTGGACGCCGAGGTGTTCGACGCCTTCTCGGCCTATCCCTGGCCCGGCAACGTGCGCGAGCTCAAGAACCTGGTGCGCCGCCTGGTGATGATGACCGGCGCCGTGGTCCGCTTCGGCGACCTGCCCCAGGCCATCCGCTCCGCCGCGAGCGGCGTGGCGCAGGGCCCGCACGCGGTGAAGGTGGCCGTCAACGCCGGCGCCCTCGCCGATCGACCGCGAGGACGAGCGGCTCATGGCCATCGTCAACAGCTCCGCCACCATGGCGGAGGCCGCCGCGCGCCTCGGCATCACCCGCTCCACGCTCTACCGGCGCATGGAGCGCTTCGGGCTCTCGCCCAAGCGGGTGGTGGAGCGGAAGTAGGCCGGGGCGGGTGCCGCGTGGCTCGTGAGGCACCCCGCACCTTGCCTCAGCTCCATTCCTGACGCATTTTCGGGCAGCCCGCCGGCACTGGCTTGGCGGGCTTTCCTTGTTGGGAGAGCGCGCTGCCCGCTGCCTATCACGTGGATCCCCAGCTCCGCCTCGTCGTGAGCCGAGGCTGGGGCCTCATCACCGCGGACGACCTGCTCCAGGGCTGCGGGCCCTGCGGGAGGAACCCGGGTTTGCCCCGGACTTCCGCCACCTGGCCGTGATGGACGCGGCCGCCCGGATCTCGGTGTCCACGGCCATGGTGCGTGTGCTGATCCAGGAGGCGCCCTTCGGCGCGGGCGCGCGCCGGGCCGTGGTCACCCCGGGGGATCTCGCCTTCGGGCTCGGCCGCATGTACCAGATGCTGCGCGGCGGCGCGGTCGGGGAGGTGGACATCTTCCGCGAGCTCGATCCCGCCATCACCTGGCTGGAGCTCGACGCGCACCGGGACGCCATCCGCGACCTGCTCACCAACCTGAGCGAGGCGCCCACGACCTGAGTCCGCCCCCGCTTGCCCCCCGCCCGACCGGCCGCCAGCTTAGCGGCCATGACCCTCCTCGCGACACTCTTCCTGAACGCCGTCCTGCTCGTCGGGCTGTTCTTTTCCATCTACGTGGCCACCGCCTGGGGCGAGATGGCCGGCCACCTTCCCGGCGGCGACAAGTCGGGCCTCGGCGGCTTTGCCATGGTGTTCATCCTGATGGGCGTCCGCTGGCTGGCGCTCGCCGCGGTGCTGGCGGCCGGGGTGATGCGGGGCGGCTTCGAGACACTGGTTGATGGTGGCCGCGGGCGGCAGTTCCTCGTGGTGTTAGGGGCGCACCTGCTGGTCGGGATCCTCTCCGCGTGGCTCTTCAACGC
>JBGAOL010000311.1:0-5226 GCA_044221825.1 Gemmatimonadales bacterium | reverse complement strand
GGGGATCGAGTTCCACCCCGCGGGGCCCGACGCCAACCCCGACGATCGCGAACTGATCCGCCGCGTGATGGACCCGCGGAAGGGCGGCGAGTACCTGCTGGACCGGGTGCTCTTTCCCGCGGTGCCCCGCTGGTACGAGCAACTCGATGCCGCCGCGGAGGGCGTCGACGCGATCGTCTCGCACACGGTGACGTACCCGGCGCCGCTGGTGGCGGAGCGACGGGGGCTGCCGTGGCTCTCCGGCATCCTGTCGCCGGTGTCGTTCTTCTCGGTGCACGACTTCCCGGTCTTCCCCCACGCCGCGGGCCGCGGCCCCATCAGCCGCACGCCGTGGGTGAACCGCCTGCTCCTCAAGCTGGTGCACCGCATGGCCGCGCGCTGGCAGCAGCCCGTCCACGACCTCCGCGCGCGCCTCGGCCTGCCGCCCACCCGGCGGGCGCCGCTCTTCGAGGGCCAGTTCTCGCCGCACGGCACCCTGGCGATGTATCCCGGCGTGCTCGGGGCGCCACAGCCCGACTGGCCGCCGCACGTGACGCGCACCGGCGCGATCTTCCACGACGCGCCGAACGGCGCCGACCGCCTCCCGCCCGAGTTGGAGGCGTTCCTGGCGGCGGGGCCGCCTCCCGTCGTCTTCACGCTCGGTACCTCGGCGGTGGGGGCGCCGGGGGCGTTCTATCAGGAGAGTCTCGAGGCGGTGCTCCGGCTCGGGGTGCGCGCGGTGCTCCTCATCGGGCGATTCCCCGACAACCGGCCCGCCGGGCGGCTGCCCGGGGAGGTATTCGTGGCCGACTCGGTGCGCCACAGCCTGCTCTTCCCGCGCGCCGCGGTGGTGGTGCACCAGGGGGGCGCCGGCACCGTGGCGCAGGCGCTCCGCGCCGGGAGGCCGCAACTGGTGGTGCCCCACGCCCACGACCAGCCCGACCATGCCTGGCGCCTCACCCGCCTCGGGGTGGCGGAGATGCTGGCGCCGAAGCGCTACACCGCCTCGCGCGTGGCCGAGCAGCTGGGCCGACTCCTCAGCGAGCCCGGCTACGACCGCCGCGCGGCCGCCGTGGCCACCGAGGTCCAGGCCGAGCGTGGCGCCGAGGCGGCGTGCGAGGCGCTGGAGGCGCTCGGGCGCTGAGCGCGGGCGGGCGTTATCTTCCCGCCCCGCAGCCGTCCGACCCCAGCGAAAGGAACTCCCCGTGTCCCAGCGGATCGTCCTCCGCACCGGTGAAGCGCTCGTCGAAGCCGAGCCGTCGTGGTCCGCCGCCGAGCCGGAGGTGATCATCGGCGAGCTCGACGGCCCCGTCGGCACCGCCCTCGCCACGCTGCTCGGCGACCAGGTGAAGGGCCACACCCGCGTCTTCGCCATCCTCAACAGCGACGTCCAGGTGAAGCCCGCCACGCTGATGGTGAGCAAGGTGACCGTGGACGACAACCGCTACACCAACATCCTCATGGGCACGGTGCAGGCGGCCATCGCCAATGCGGTGCTGGACGTGGTGCGCTCGGGGGAGATCCCCAGGGAGAAGGCCAACGACCTCGGCATCATCGTGTCGGTGTGGCTCGATCCCGGCGTGCTGGAGGCCAGCGACCTCGATCACACCGAGCTGTTCCAGACCCATCGCGAGGCCACGGCCAAGGCGCTCCGCAAGGCCATGAAGCAGGAGCCGTCCATCGAGTGGCTGCTCGAGCACCAGGCGGAGGTGACGCACTACTTCCACCAGCTTGGCGTGGACGGCCAGCTTTGATCCGCCGGGGCCGGCTGCCGTCGGCCGTTGCAGGGCTGAGGGGGCCGGCTGACGCCGGCCCCTTTTCTCTGTGCGGGACGTTCCAACGTTCCACCGCCGTCCCACGCTGAAACCGCCCCGCGGCGCGCGTCGTAGCGCACGCATCCCGCCACCATCCGCGCTTCAGGAGGGGCCATGACCACCGCACTCTGGACCAAGATCAGCCTCGGCGCCGCCGGCGTCTTTGCCACCGGCATGCTCGGGATCACGGCGTTCCGGCACGCCAAGGTGGCCACCGAGCACGCCGTGGCGCACGCCGTGACCGGGGCCGTGCGCGAGGCCTCGGCGAGCGTGAACCAGCACCGGGACTTCGTCTTCGACGGCGCCACGGTGGGCCGGATGAGCGCCTTCACCCTCAAGCGGGCCGGCTACGGCCAGCTGCTCGACGCCGCGCTCGACGTGGACCTGACGGATGGCGCCGCGACCGCCCGGCTGGCGCGTTGCGAGCTCACCCCGGCGGGCAGCAGTGCGCGTGGGACGGGGAACGACTTCGACATCGACCAGGGCTTCCGCTGCGCCGTGGCCGCGGACGAGCCGGTGGTGACGGTGGGCCGGGTGCACTTCACGCCCGGCGGCTTCGACCGCCCCATCGTGGTCTCGCGCCGGCACGAGGCCGAGCTGCGCCAGGGCGAGCCCTTCGAGGTGGAAGGCACCACCGACGGCATGGTGCACGTCACGGCGCGCGACGCGAAGGGCTCGCTGGTGAAGATCCGCGCCGACTCGACCGGCGCCGCCATCAACGTCAACGATGAACTCGGCCGCCAGCTGGTGCGGCTCTTCGCCGACTCCACCGGTGCCTCGCTCCGCGTGCGGGACGAGCAGGGCCGCGAGGTGGTGCGGCTCGAGGCGGGCGCCGGCGGCCTCAGCATCAAGGTGGACACCAGCGCGGGCCACTGAGCCTGCTATTGACAGATCGCGGCGCCGGCCCTACTGTTGGCGCCTCTGGGAGTCGCGTCCCGTTGGCAATGACTGCTCCGCCCGTCAGGCGGACCGTCGCCCCCGCTCCGGTGGGGATGCCAGCCGAGACGCGACTTCGTGTTTTCAGGAGCTTTCATGACCCAGTGGACCTTCAACCTCGCTTCGAGCCCAGGTGCCATCCGGCCCGCCGCCATCGGCGCGCGCGCCAGGGGCACCCGCCTCGCCCGCGGGGAAGACAACTCGGATAGCCAGCACAGGGCGCTTCACGGCTAGGGATCACCTCCCTCCGGCGGAAGCGGCAATCGCCCCACCTGTGCAGGCTGGACAGGTGGGGCGATCTGTTTTCGGAGGGGTGGGCAGGGCACCGGCCGGCGGTTTCCGGCTGGCGAAGGCGAACGCGACTCCCGGCGCCGGCCGGGGGCCGTCGCGCCGGTGCCCCGACTCGTGCCCCGGGAGGGACGCATGCTGGATCCACGCACCCTCTGGCTCCTCAAGGCGGACGACCGCTACGAGCCGGGGGAGACGCAGCGCCGGGCGGAGCGGGCGGTGTACCCGCTGCTCCGCGCCACGGGCGCACCGCTGCGCGCGCCGGCCGAGGGGCCGGCGAGGCTCGCGCTGGCGGCAACGTGAGGCAATCAGGCAACAGGGTGCGCGGCCGACGAGGTGCGGCTGCGCCCCGCTGCAGGCAACCCACATGAACGACGAGACCCGCCGCGACGACGCGACCGGGACCCAGGCGGGACCCGGGGACTACTTCGTCGTGGACACGGTGGACAACAGCTGGTGCGTGAGCGCGCGCATGGCGGGGCACGTGGAGAAGACCGTCACCGCCCGCTGGCCGGCGCCGTGGGTGAGCTTCGTGGACATCCACGGGGCGCGCATCACGGTGCGGACGCACCGGGTGAACTACGTGGCGCAGTGCTACGCCGGGAACCGCGCGGCGTGGCGTGCCTTCAACCGCGCCCACGGGGCCGAGCGCAAGGCCGACCCCGACTGGGACGATGACTAAGCAACGGAAGCGCCGGCCGCCACGCGGGGCGGACCCGGCCTTCGGGAGGTGGACCATGGCCCAGGTCTTTGGCCAGCACGACGAGAACACCCTGATCCAGCTCGGCAAGGTGGCCGAGCGGGCGGAGCGGGCCGCGCTGATGGCGGACGGCCACGTCGGCTACGTGATGCCCATCGGCGGCGTGGCCGCGTACCGCAACCAGGTGTCGGTGGTGGGCGTGGGCTTCGACATCGCCTGCGGCAACGCGGCCATCCGGACCGACCTGCGGGTGGAGGACCTGCTCGGCCTGTCGCGCGAGGAGATCGTGCGGAACCCGGCGCGCGCCACGGGCCACCGCCGGCTCAACGCGCTCGCCGACGAGATCCAGTCGGTGATCTCGTTCGGGATCGGGCGGAAGAACCGGGACGAGGATGCACCGGTGGACCACCCGCTCTTCACGTCGGACGCGTGGTGGCTGCTGCCCAACACCGGGGCGGCGCGCGCGTTCCGGGACGAGCTGCTGCAGAAGGCTCGGCGCCAGCTCGGGACGGTCGGGTCGGGGAACCACTACGTGGACGTCTTCGTGGACGAGGCGGGCGCCATCTGGGTGGGCGTGCACTTCGGCTCGCGCGGGCTCGGGCACACCATCGCGTCGGGCTTCCTGGCCCTCGGGCAGGGGAAGACCTGGGGCGACCGGGTGCCGGAGGTGGAGGTGCTCCTCGAGCTCGACCAGCCGCTCGGCCACGACTACTGGCACCTCATGAACCTGGCGGGCGAGTATGCCTACGCCGGGCGCGAGTGGGTGGCGCGCCGGGTGGTGGCCCTCCTCGGCGGGCGCGAGGTGGAGCTGGTCCACAACCACCACAACTTCGCCTGGAAGGAGCCGCACGGGGGCGAGGAGCTGGTGGTGGTGCGGAAGGGCGCCACACCGGCGTTCCCGGGGCAGCGCGGCTTCATCGGCGGCTCCATGGGCGATGATGCCGTGATCGTGCGCGGCGCCGACGCGCCGGCCGGCTCGCCGCTGGCGGGGCTGCAGCAGGCGGCGCTGTTCTCCACCGTGCACGGGGCGGGGCGGGTCATGTCGCGCACCGCGGCGGCGGGGAAGATCCACCGCAAGACCGGCCGCGTGCTGTCGCCCGGGCGGGTGACGCCGGAGATGATGCGCCGCTGGGTGGACGAGCAGGGCGTGGTGTTGCGCGGCGGGGGGCTCGACGAGAGCCCGCACGCCTACCGGCGCCTCCCCGACGTGCTCCGCGCGCAGCGCGACACCATCGTGGTGGAGCACGTGCTCAAGCCCCTCGTCGTGGTCATGGCAGGGGCCCACGAGTTCGACCCGTACAAGGACTGACCACGCGACCCGGCCGGGGCCCCGGCCGGGTCGTCGTGCGCTCAGGCGAACTTGCCGCTCCGCAGCACCTCCACGTCGTGGGTGTAGGCCACGAGGGCGTAGTCGTTGAAGTAGCTGGCCGCCAGGTGGGCCATGATGCGCTCCGCCACCTCGGCACTCACCAGTGTCTCCACCCGGATGTTCTTCCCCTGCCAGTCCTG
>JBGAOL010000310.1:0-5062 GCA_044221825.1 Gemmatimonadales bacterium | reverse complement strand
GATCGGCGCGATGCTCGGCGTGCCCGAGGGCACCATCCGGTCGGATGTCTTTCATGCCCGGCGGCGGCTCCGTGCCGCGCTGGGCGAGCAGGAGGAGCGCGAATGACCCCACGCAACGATTTCGACGCCGAGCGCGATCCCCTGCTGGGAGCGCAGCTGCGGGCGCTGCTGGATGCCGGCGATCCGGCGCCATTCCGCGCCGCCGTGCTCGGCCGGCTGGATCAGCGGGACGCTTCGAGCTGGGACGTGCTCGCCGGCTGGGCCCGGCCCGGCATCGCCGCGGCCATCCTGCTCGCTACCCTCGCCGGCGCCGTCTACGCCATCCAGGCCGCCCGAAACTCCAGCGCCCCTTCCACGGTACTGGCCGAAGCCATCGAGCGGGACCAGGTCGTCGGCGTGGTGCTCGGGGCGTCGCGCTGACATGACGACTCCCACCAACCGGTCCAAGGCCTTCGCCATGCTGGCCCTCGCCGCGCTTCTAGGCGCGGGCGTCGGCAGCGGCCTCACGGCCCTGGCCCTCCAACGCGACCACGACGGCGATCGCGGCCGCGGCAGCAACTGGTACGTGGAGCTGCTCACCCGGGAACTGCAGCTTACCGCCCCCCAGCAGGACAGCGTCAAGGCCATCCTGGAGCGGCATTCGCCGGCCATGGAGGCCATCTGGACGGACATGAAGGAGCGGATCGACACGGCCCGGGCCGCCATCCGCGCCGACATCCGGACGCAGCTCACCACGGCCCAGCAGGCCAGGTACACCGAGGTGACCGCCCAGCTCGATGCCGAGCGGCGGCGCCGCAACTCGACTCGCAAGGACCGATGACCCGCCTTTGTTCCTCCGCCGGCCGCGTGG
Source organism: Gemmatimonadales bacterium (assembly GCA_044221825.1). Taxonomy (GTDB): domain Bacteria; phylum Gemmatimonadota; class Gemmatimonadetes; order Gemmatimonadales; family GWC2-71-9; genus JADJOM01. The sequence goes on along the minus strand of JBGAOL010000310.1, from coordinate 4,212 downwards.
CCGTGCTCGTGCTGGCGCTGGCCGCACGGCCGCTCGCCGCGCAGGCGCCGGTGATCACCCTCGAGGACGCCATCCGGCGCGCTCTCGGGATCACCCCCGCCATCGTCACGGCGGCCGGCACCGTGGCCAACGCCGAGTCCCAGGTGCGGACGGCCAGCCTCGGTGCCTACCTGCCGAACCTCACCGCCAGCACCACCGGTACCCGCAACTACTCGACCTCCCCGCGGCTCGACCAGTCCACGGGCCAGCTCACCACCACCACCACCTCGGTGAACCTGGGCCTGTCCGCCAATGTCGACCTCTTCACCGGCTTCCGGCGCGGCGCCGACAGCCGCGCCGCCAAGGCCACCCTCGGCGCCGCCGAGGCCAACCTCACCAACGCCCAGTTCCAGGCGCGCCTCACCGTGACCCAGCAGTTCTTCGCCGCGCTCGCCGCCCAGGAACTGGTGCGGGTGCGGGAGGCCGGGGTGCGGCGGGCGGAGGAGCAGCTGGCGCTCTCCATCGCCAAGCTGCGCGTGGGCTCCGCCACCCGCAGCGACTCCCTCCGCTCCATCGTGAACCTGGGCACCGCGCGCCTGCAGCTGGTGAGCGCCGGCAGCGACGTGGCCCGCACCCAGGCCGCGCTGGCCCGGAGCGTCGGCGCCGAAGGCCGCGTGGCCGCGGCCGATGACTCCGCCTTCTACCGCGTGGCCGCCACGCCCGACACCACCGAGCTCCGGGGCGAGGCGCTTGCCCGCTCGCCGCGGGTGCAGGCGGCCGAGGCGCAGACCACCGCCGCCGAGGCGTCGGTCAAGGCGGCGCGCGCCGCGTACTTCCCGACGCTGGGCCTCTCCGGCAACACCAACTGGAGCGGCAGCAGCCTGCAGGACTACAACCTGGAGCGGAACAGCTCGGTCCAGCTCGGGGTCTCCTGGCCCATCTTCAACCGCTTCCAGCGCGAGCAGACCATCCAGACCCGGCTCTCCTCGCTCAACTCCGCGGAAGCCACGGCCCAGGACGCCCGGCGCGAGATCGGGTCGTCGCTCACCACCCAGTTCGCGGCGCTCGAGGCGGCGCGGGTGCGGATCGAGATCACCCAGGCCAGCGTCGCCGCCGCCACCGAGGACCTGCGCGTGGTGAACGAGCGCTACCGGGTGGGCGCCGCCACCATCCTCGACGTGCTCACCTCCCAGGAAGCGCTGGCCACCGCCGAGGTGGACGCCGTGAACGCGCGCTTCGACTACCTCAACGCCAAGGCCCAGATCGAGGCCCTGATCGGACGCCAGCTATGAGCCACGCCATCAGCGACACCGCCGAACGCATGGCCCGCCTGCCCGTGGACGTGCCGCACGACGCGGTCATCGTCACCCGGGACCTGCAGCGGGAGTACGACATGGGCGGCGAGATCGTGCGCGCCCTGCGGGGGGTGGACATCACCATCCGCCGCAACGAGTTCGTGGCCATCATGGGGCCCTCGGGATCGGCCTCGGGCTCGGGCAAGTCGACGCTCATGAACATGATCGGCTGCCTCGACACCCCGTCGAAGGGCGAGTACTGGCTCAACGGCCACCGGGTCTCGGAGCTCGGCGACGACGAGCTGGCCCGCATCCGCAACAAGGAGATCGGCTTCGTCTTCCAGACCTTCAACCTGCTGCCGCGCGCCGACGCGCTCCACAACGTGGAGCTGCCGCTGGTCTACGCCGGCATCGGGAGCCGGGAGCGGCGGGACCGGGCCGTGGAGGCGCTCCGGCGGGTGGGGCTGGAGGAGCGGATGAGCCACCGGCCCAACGAGCTCTCGGGCGGCCAGCGCCAGCGCGTGGCCATCGCGCGGGCCCTCGTCAACCGGCCCAGCATCCTGCTCGCCGACGAGCCCACGGGCAACCTCGACTCGGCCACGAGCGTGGAGATCATGGCGCTCTTCGAGGAGCTGCACAGCCAGAACCAGACCATCGTGCTGGTGACGCACGAGCACGACATCGCCGCCCACGCCGACCGCCAGATCCACCTCAAGGACGGCCGGGTCGAGCAGGACTTCGCCACGCCGAGCCAGACCCACTGACCCTGACGGCGGGTCCCCCTGGGGATCGCGCCCGGAATCGAGCCATGAAGAAGACGCCCTTGGTCCTTGCCCTCGTCCTCGCCGCCGCCTGCAGCAAGCCGGAGGCGCCGCCCGCGCCGCCCTATCAGGCCCTCGCGGTGGAGCGCCGGGACATCATCGTGTCGGCCCGCGCCAACGGGTCCATCCAGCCGGACACCACGGTCGAGGTGAAGTCCAAGGCCTCGGGCGAGATCCTCGACATGCAGGTGGAAACGGGGAGCCTGGTGCGCCGCGGGGACCTGCTCATCAAGGTGGACCCGCGCACCGCCCGCAACAGCTTTGCGCAGGCCGAGGCCGACCTCGAGGTGGCCAAGGCCCAGCTGACCAACTCCACCTCGCAGAAGCGCCGCTCCGACGAGCTGTTCGAGTCCAAGGCGCTCACCGAGACCGAGCACGAGGCGGCGGTCCTCGACTACGCCAACGCCAAGGCCGCCGTGGTGCGCGCCGAGGTGGCGCTCGAGAATGCCCGGATCCGGCTCGAGGACACCGACGTCCGCTCGCCCATCACCGGCACGGTCATCGAGAAGAGCGTGGAGCGGGGCCAGGTCATCAGCTCGCCCACCAGTGACGTGGGCGGCGGCACCGTGCTGCTCCGCATGGCGGACCTGAACCTGGTGCAGGTGAAGACGCTGGTGGACGAGACCGACATCGGGAAGATCCAGCCCGGGCTTCGCGCCACCGTGCGCGTGGATGCCTACCCGAACCGTCCGTTCGAGGGCACCGTGCTCAAGATCGAGCCGCTCGCCACCACGCAGCAGAACGTCACCATGTTCCCGGTGCTGATCCGCATCCAGAACCGCGAGGGCCTCCTCAAGCCCGGCATGAACGCCGAGGTGGAGATCCACGTGGGCCGCCGCGACGGCGTGCTCGCCGTGCCCAACGCGGCGCTCCGCACCCAGCGCGACGTGGCCAGCGCCGCCGAGGTCCTCGGCGTCAGCATGCAGGACGTCACCCAGCAGCTGGCCCAGGGCGACGCCCAGCGGCAGGACACCAGCTCGAGCGCCGCCCGCGCCCCCGGGGCCCGGGCCGACAGCGCGGCCAAGCCCGCCGGCAACACCATGTCGTTGCCCAACGGCAGCACCATCACGCTCCCGGCGGGTGTCACCGAGGCCCAGGTGCGCGCCGCCTTCCAGAAGCGCATGAACGGCGAGCAGCTCACCGCCGCCGAGCAGGCCATGATGCAGGAGGTCCGGAAGGCCATGGGCCGCGCCGGCGGCGGCGGGCGCCCGAGCCAGCCGGACACCCGCTTCGGCGGCAGCTACATCGTCTTCGTGCAGCGCGGCGGGCAGCCGGTGGCGGTCAACATCAAGACGGGCCTCACCGACCTCGACTACGCCGAGGTGGTGAGCGGCCTCAGCGAGCAGGACAGCGTCCTGGTGCTGCCGAGCGCCAGCCTCGTCTCCTCGCAGAAGGAGTTCACCGACCGCATGAACCGCATGACCGGCGGCGGCGGCATCCCGGGCATGCGCCAGCAGGGCACCCAGTCCGGCCAGGCCGGCGGCGGCACCGCCCCGGCCGGCGGCGCGAGGCCATAACCATGCTGTTCTTCGAGACCATCCGCGTGGCCCTGAGCTCCATCAAGGCCAACGCGCTCCGCTCGGTGCTCACCGCGCTCGGCATCATCATCGGCGTGGCGAGGCCATGGGCGCCAACGTGCTGCAGGTGTTCCCGAGCTTCAACCGCACCGGCGGCGTGGCCAACGCCAACCGGCTCGGCATCACCACCGACGACTACGTCGCCCTCCGGGACGATGCCACGCTGCTCAAGGCCGTCACCCCGGAACTCTCGGGCAACCAGCAGGTGAAGTACATCGGCACCAACATCAACACCTCGATCACCGGGGTCACGTCCAACTTCCTGGACGTCAAGCGTTACAAGCTCGCCTACGGCCGCAGCTTCACGCAGGGCGAGGACGAGGGGCGGGAGCGCTACGCCGTGGTGGCGGCCGAGATCCCGCGGCTCCTCAACGCCAATCCCCGAGCCCTCATCGGCCAGACCATCTCGATTCGCGGCATCAGCTTCGAGGTGATCGGGGTGCTCGCCCCCAAGGGCGCCGCCCAGTCGTGGCAGAACCCCGACGAGATCGTCTTCATCCCGCTCAACACCGCCCAGTACCGCGTCTTCGGCACCGACCG
>JBGAOL010000309.1:0-5176 GCA_044221825.1 Gemmatimonadales bacterium | reverse complement strand
CGCGCCAGCGCCCGGACGTAGGCCCCGGGACTCACCGTGGCCCGGAACTCGAGCTCCGGCCACTGGTAGCGCACAACACTGAGGGCCGACACCGTGATCTCGACCTCCGGCAGCGTCACGGTCTCGCCACGGCGCGCCTTGCGGTAGCTGCGCTCGCCGTCGACGTGCTTGGCGGAGTACGCCGGCGGCCGCTGCCGCTGCCGGCCCAGGAAGCGCGCCACCACCGCCCCGATCTCCGCATCCGCCGGGGCCGACAGCTCCGGGTCCATGGTGGCCAGCACCTCGCCCGTGGCATCGTCGGTGGCGGTGACCACGCCGAGCCGCGCCGTGGCGAGACCGTGACGCTGCCGGAGGTCGAGATCACGGTGTCGGCCCTCAGTGTTGTGCGCTACCAGTGGCCGGAGCTCGAGTTCCGGGCCACGGTGAGTCCCGGGGCCTACGTCCGGGCGCTGGCGCGAGACGTCGGGGAGCGGCTGGAGACGGGCGCCCACCTGACGGCGCTCAGGCGCGAGGCCATCGGCGGCCTGCGGGTGGAGCAGGCGGTGCCGCTGGCCGAGCTGGGCCCGGAGACGACGGTGCTCCCGCCGCTGGCGGTCCTCGGCCACCTGGCGCAGGAGGCGGTCTCGAAGGAAGAGGCGCGCGTAGTGGGCTACGGGCAGGGCATTGCCGGCCGCGGCCCGGAGGGTGGCGTTCCCGTGGCGCTGGTGCACGAGGGACGGCTGGTGGCCATCGCGGAGCACCGCGACGGGCGGCTGGCTCCGACGGTGGTGCTGGAGCCCGCGTCGTGACCCACTACCTCCCGCCCGATCCGGCCGGTTCGGTGGTGACCGTCGGCACCTTCGACGGAGTGCACCGCGGGCACGTGGCGGTGCTCCGGGAAATCGTGGAGCGGGCACGGGTGGCGGGGCGGAAGAGCGTGCTGGTGACCTTCGAGCCGCACCCGCTCGAGGTGGTGAACCCCAAGGCGGCACCGCTGCTCCTCACCAGCGGCGCCGAGCGCCGCGAGGCGCTGGCCCAGACGGGGCTCGACTACGTGGTCTTCCTGCGCTTCGACAAGGCGCTGGCGCAGTACTCGCCCGAGCGCTTCGTGCGCGAGGTGCTGATCGGGCGGTGCGGCATGAAGGAGCTGGTGATCGGGCACGATCACGGCTTCGGGCGGGGCCGGAGCGGGGACGTGGAGACACTCCGCCGCCTCGGCGCCACCGACGGGTTTCAGGTGGACGTGGTGGGGCTGGTGGAGAGCGGCGGGCACGCGGTGTCGAGCACTGCCATCCGCCGCGCGGTGGCGGGCGGGGACCTCCGCACCGCGGCCGGGCTCCTGGGCCGGCCCTACACGGTGAGCGGGCGGGTGGTGCGGGGCGAGGGTCGGGGCCGGACCATCGGCGTCCCGACGCTCAACCTCGGCGAGATTCCCGAGCGGAAGCTGCTCCCGCCGGACGGTGTCTACGCGGCCCGGGTGGAATGGGCCGGCGGGCGCGCGGGCGGGATGTTGAACCAGGGGCCGCGGCCCACGGTCGGCGACGGCCGCCGCAGCCTCGAAGTGCACCTCTTCGGCGTGGACGAGGATCTCTACGGCGAGTGGGTGAAGGTGGAGTGGGTGGCGCGGATCCGGGATCAGCAGAAGTTCCCGTCCCTCGCCGCCCTGCAGGACCAACTGAAGCAGGATCGTGCCCGGGCGGAGGACGCGCTGGCCCGCCACGATCCCCCGATGGACAAGAGTCGCGCGTCCCACGCCTAGAAGGCCATGGTCGTCACTACCCTCAAGTCTCGCCTGATCGTCATCGGGCTCGTCCTCGTGGCGGGCATCGGGGCGCTCATTCCGCGCAACGTGAAGATCCGGGAGCGCGGCCCCGACGGTGTCATGGTCGACAAGGTCGAGCGCCGCGTCCCGATCAAGTTCGGCCTCGACCTCCAGGGCGGCATGCACCTGGGCCTCGAGCTGGACCAGTCGAAGCGCGTGTCCGCCGATCCCAAGAAGGACCTCGACCTCGCCCTCACCGTGCTGCGGAAGCGCATCGACGAGTTCGGCGTCACCGAGCCGCTGATCCAGAAGCAGGGCGACGACCGCATCGTGGTCGAGCTCGCCGGCATCAGCGACCCGGCGCGCGCCAAGAGCGTGGTGCAGCGGAGCGCTTTCCTCGAGTTCCGCATCACCGACCGCTCGCAGGCGCTCGAGAAGGCGCTGCCGGCCATGGACCGCACCCTGCAGCGGCTCGGCATCAAGGCCGCCGCTGGCGAGGCCGCGGCCCCCAACGCCGTCACCTCCCTGCTCCAGGGCGACTCGGCCGGCGCCACGGCCGATTCCACGGCCCCGGTGGAAGGCGGCGCCCTCAGCGCCGTCATCACCCCCGGCGAGCTCCCCGGCGAGTACCTGGTGGAGGAGACGGCCTTTGTGCGGGCCGACAGCCTCCTCAACCTCCCCGACATCCGGGCACTCTTCCCGCGGAAGTACGAGTTCCGCTGGGCCAGCGCGCCGCAGTCGGTGGGCGCCAAGAGCTACCGCGCGCTGTACGTGCTGGAGGACCGGCCGCTCGTCACCGGCTCCAACCTGGTGGACGCGAAGGAGGGGATCGACCCGCTCACCAGCGGCCCGATCGTCACCTTCGAGCTCGACCGCCAGGGCGCCCGCTCCTTCGGCGACGGCACCAGCAAGAACGTCGGCAACTACATGGCCATCATCCTCGACGACCGGGTGCAGGGCCGCCCGCCCGTCATCCAGGAGCGGATCGACCGCCGCGGCCAGATCACCCTCACCGGCAAGTCGGTCACCGAGGCGCGGGACCTCGCGCTCACGCTCCGCGCCGGCGCCCTCCCGGTGCCGCTCAAGATTGTCGAGGAGCGCCAGGTGCGCGCCTCGCTCGGCCAGGATTCAATCAACGGCGGCGTGCTGGCGGGCCTCATCGGCACGGCGGCGGTGATCGCCATCATGATCTGGATCTACCAGATGAGCGGCGCGCTCGCGGTGGTCGGCCTCGCGCTCTACATCCTGCTGTCCTTTGCGCTGCTCTCCTTCGTGGGCGCCACGCTGACGCTGCCGGGCCTCGCGGGCCTGGTGCTGTCGGTGGGCATCGCGGTGGACGCCAACGTGCTGATCTTCGAGCGCATCCGCGAGGAGCTGCTGCTCGGGAAGACCGTGCGCCTGGCCATCGATGAGGGCTTCAAGCACGCCATGAACGCCATCATCGACTCCAACGTCACCACGGTGATGACGGCGCTCTTCCTGTTCCAGTTCGGCACCGGGCCGGTGAAGGGCTTCGCGGTCACGCTCTCCCTCGGCATCCTCTGCTCGCTGTTCACGGCCATCTTCGTGACGCGCACCCTCTACATGCTGTGGCTGGACAAGAAGCCGGCCATGCAGACCCTGAGCATCTGATGCGACGCTACTTCGCTGACGCGGCCTACGACTTCATCGGCTTCCGCCGCATGGCCTACGGCGTCACGGCGGCGCTCTTCGCGGTGAGCCTCGTGGCCCTCCTCGCCTGGGGCCTCAACTACAGCATTGAGTTCACCGGCGGCACTGCCGTGCAGGTGAAGGCCACCGCCGACCTCGACGTCGGCGCCCTCCGTTCGGCGCTCGACGGGCAGGGCATCAAGGGCGCCGAGATCCAGGGCTTCGGCGCCCCGGGCGAGTACATCGTCCGGGCCCGCACCGCCAAGGAAGGCACCGACGCCGACAACACGCAGGCCACGGCGTCCGTGGTGTCGGCCGCGCTCGACCAGGTGGCCGGGGCCGGCAAGTACACCATCGAGAAGGCCGAGGCGGTGGGGCCCAAGGTGGGCGGCGAGCTCCGGAACAAGGCGTTCCTCGCCATCTTCTACAGCTTCTTCGCGGTGCTGGCCTACCTGGCCTACCGCTTCGAGTGGCGCTTCGGCCTCGCGGCCGTGGTGGCCACGGCGCACGACATCATCCTGACCATCGGCTTCATCGCCATCATGCGGCTCGAGGTGAGCCTGGTGGTGGTGGCGGCGGTGCTCTCGATGGTGGGCTACTCGCTCAACGACACGATCATCATCTTCGACCGGGTGCGCGAGAACCTCCACAAGTACCGGCGGGAGGACTTCGCCGCGGTGCTCAACCGCTCCGTCAACGAGACGCTCCCCCGGAGCGTCCTGACCCACGCCACCACGCTGGCGACCCTCCTCGCGCTCGCCTTCCTCGGGAGCGAGGTCATCCGGCCGTTCGCCCTCGTCATGGCCGTCGGTGTCTTCACCGGCCCCTTCTCGTCCATCTACAGTGCCGCGCCGCTCCTCATGGCCATCGAGCACAAGTGGCCGGGCGCCGACGCCCGGGGCGTGAAGGCCGCCCCGCAGGCGGGACACCCGAAGGCCCTGCCGAGCACCTGACCTCGTGCTGGTGGACTCGCACTGCCACCTCGGCGATCCCGCCTTTGCCCCGGATCGCGCCGAGGTGGCGGCGCGGGCCTTCGCGGCGGGCGTGGGCCACCTGATCGTCATCGGGGAATCCCGCGAGGCCACGGAAACCGGCCTCGCCCTGGCCGCCGCCGATTCCCGCATCTCCACCACCGCGGGCATCCACCCCCACGACGCCCGCACCTGGACCGATGCCGCCGGGGAGTGGCTCGCCGAGCAGCTGGCGGACGCCCGCGTCGTGGCCCTGGGCGAGATCGGCCTCGACTACCACTATGACCACTCCCCGCGCGAGGCGCAGCGCCGGGTCTTCGAGCGGCAGATGGCCCTGGCGGAGGCGGCCGGCAAGCCCGTCGTGATCCACGCCCGCGAGGCGGACGCCGACGTGGCCTCGGTGCTCCGCGCCTTCCCGCGGGTCCCGGCCGTCCTCCACTCCTTCAGCAGCGGCGCCGAGCTCTTCGAGGCCAGCATTGCCCTCGGGCACTATGTGTCCTTCAGCGGAATGGTCACCTTCCGCTCCTGGACGCTGGATGACGCCGTCCGCGCCACCCCCGCCGACCGGCTCCTCGTCGAGACCGACGCGCCCTACCTGGCCCCGGTGCCCCATCGCGGGCACCGCAACGAGCCCGCGTACGTGCGCGAGGTGGCGCTCCGCGTGGCGGCGGTGCGGGGAGCCCCCGCCGAGGCCCTGGTCCACGACACCGGCGTGAACGCCCGACGGCTCTTCGGGACCCGGATCGCGGCGTGAGCACCGGCCATTCCGGCGCGCCCCCGGGCGCATTAGCCTTCCCTCAGCTCGATCCCCTGC
>JBGAOL010000308.1:0-5195 GCA_044221825.1 Gemmatimonadales bacterium | reverse complement strand
CACCGGCCGCGAGGCCATCGACATCCTCGAGGCCACGCCCGACCTCGCGATCGTCCTCATGGACATCATGATGCCGGAGATGGACGGCTACCAGACCATGCAGGCCATCCGCGCCAACCCGGCCTTCCGCCGACTCCCCATCATCGCCCTGACGGCCAAGGCGATGAAGGGTGATCGCGAGAAGTGCCTCGACGCCGGCGCCTCCGACTACCTCGCCAAGCCCGTGAACACCGAGCAGCTGCTCTCGGCGCTCCGGCTCTGGCTGCACCGCTGAGGCCGCCCATGGTCCCCTTCGCGTCGGGCGAGCGCCTCAACATCCTGCTGGTGGACGACCAGCCCGCCAAGCTGCTCACCTACGAGGCCATCCTCGCCGACCTGGGCGAGAACCTGATCCGCGCCGGCAGCGCGCGCGAGGCGCTCGAGATCCTGCTCCGGCAGGAGGTGGCGGTGGTGCTGCTCGACGTCTGCATGCCGGAGCTCGACGGCTTCGAGCTGGCGGAGATGATCCGCCAGCACCCGCGCTGCCAGCGGGTGTCCATCATCCTGGTCTCGGCGGTGCTGCTCTCCGACCTGGACCGCCTGAAGGGCTACGGCTCCGGGGCCATGGACTACGTGCCGGTGCCGGTGGTGCCGGAGATCCTCCGGGCCAAGGTGGCCATCTTCGCCGACCTGTACCGGAAGAACCGGACGCTCGAGCGGGTCAACGAGGAGCTCGAGGCGCGGGTCGAGGCGCGTACCGCGGCGCTCTCGGCCACCACAGCCCAGCTGCAGGAGAGCGAGGAGCGCTTCCGCCTGGCCACGGCCGCAGGGCAGTGCGGCACCTGGGACTGGGAGCTGCCCACCGGGCGCCTGGCTTGCAGCGACGAGACCCTCCGGCTCATCGGCCTGCCGGTCGCGGAGTTCGACGGGCGGATCGACCAGGTGGTGGAGCGGATCCACCCCGACGATCGCGAGCGCGTGCTGGCCCGGCTCACATCACTCGCCGCGGAGCGGCAGGCCACCTACGCCGAGGAGCACCGGATGGCGCTGCCGGACGGCCGGGTGGTGTGGCTGGCCACGCAGGGCCGCCTGTCCTACGGCGACGACGGCACCCCCCTCCGCCTCGTGGGCGTCTGCTTCGACGTCACCGAGCGCAAGGAGGCCGAGCTGGAGCGCCGGCGCCATCGCGACGAACTGGCCCGGCTGGTGGAGGAACGCACCCGCGAGCTGGAGGAGTCCTACCAGCGGCTCCGCTTCAGCGAGCGGATGGCCGCCATCGGCACCCTGGCCGCGGGCATCGGACACGACCTCGGCAACCTGCTGCTGCCGGTGCGCATGCGGCTGGACACGCTCCAGACGCGCGACCTTCCGCCCGACGTGCGGCGCGACCTCACGGCCATCCAGAAAGCCACCCAGTACGTGCAGAAGCTCACCAGCGGCCTGCGGCTGCTCGCGCTCGATCCCGACCAGCGCGCCGCCAGCACCGAGTCGGTGGACCTCGAGGAATGGTGGAGCGAGGCGGAGCCGCTGCTGCGGAGCGCCGTGCCGTCCAACATCGAGGTGCGGGCGCGGATCCCAGCCGGCATCCCGCCGATCCAGGTGGGGCGCTCGGCCTTTGCGCAGGCGGTCTTCAACCTGGTCCAGAACGCGGGCGACGCGCTGCAGCAGCGCGGCGTCGGCGTGGTGGAGGTGAGCGCCGAGGTGGAGCCCGACGGCCGCGTGGCCGTGCGGGTGCGCGACGACGGACCGGGGATGCCGGAGGAGGTGCGGCAACGGTGCCTCGAGCCGTTCTTCACCACCCGGAGCCGCAGTTTCTCCACCGGGCTCGGGCTGCCGCTGGTGGTCAGCGTGGTGCACCGGGCCGGCGGCGCCATCGAGGTCGATTCGGCGCCGGGCCGCGGCACCACCTTCACGCTCCACCTGCCGGCGGCGGCGCCAGTGGCCGAGCCGGAGCAGGTGACTGCCCCGCTCGCGGTGCTCACGGTCAAGGACGTGCGCACCCGTGCCGTGATGAGCTCCATCCTCAAGATGCTGCACTTCCAGGTGGAGACGGCCGCCCACCCGCCCGCGGCCGAGGCGCGCCTCTGGATCACCGATGGCAGCGCCCCGGCGGACGAGGCGCCGGAGGCCTTCGTGGGCCGCCACCCGGCACGCCGGGCGGTGGTGCTCACCAACAGCCCGGGGCGCAGCGCCGACGGCCGCATCGTGGAGCTGACGGGCCACCCCAAGCCCGGCGAGGTCCGGGCCACGCTCACCCGCCTCGCGGCGGAATGCCAGCGCGGCTGAGCCGCGTCCCCATGCCGCACCGCATCCGCGTCCTCTGCGTGGACGACAACCAGCTCGTGGCCGACGCCCTGCGCCGGGTGCTCGATGCACGCCCCGACATGCGCTGGGTGGGCTGGCTCCCCGACGCGCGCGAGGTGCTGCCGGCGGTGGAGCGACTCAAGCCGGACGTGGTGCTGCTCGACGTGGACATGCCGCACCGGAGCGCCTTCGACGCGCTGGCCGAGCTCACCGAGCGCGCCCCCGAGGTGAGCGCCATCATCCTGAGCGGGCACACCCGGAAGGAACTGGTGGAGCGCGCCGTGGAGGCCGGCGCCATGGGCTACCTGTCCAAGAACGAGGGCACGGGCGTCATCCTCGACGCCATCCTCCGCGTGCGCCAGGGCGAGCTCTGCCTGGGGACCGAGGCGGACGCGGCGTTTCATGGGCAGTAGTCGCGAGCCCCCCTCGCGCGTCTCCCCGCAGCATGGACCCCACCCTCCCTTCCCTCGGCGCCCAGCTCGCCCGCCTCGCCGTCCTCGCCATCCCGGTGGCGTGCGTGGCGTGGACGGTGACGCACGAGGAGGTGTTCCGCGAGCCGCGCGAGTTCTGCGTGCGGAAGAGCCGCTCCTGCCGGCGGCTGTGGCAGCGCAAGTTCTTCTACCTCTTCACCTGCGAGTACTGCTTCAGCCACTACATCACCATCCTGGCGCTGTGGCTCACGCGCTTCCCGCTCTTCACGAGTGACTGGCGCGGCTACGTCCTCGCCGGCTTCACCGTGGTGTGGATCGCCAACCTCTACATGAGTGCCTTCGGCCGCCTCCGGCTCGGCATCAAGCACGAACGCACCGAGATCGCGGCCACGGAGAAGGAACTGGAGCTGGTGAGCCAGGAGGAACCCGGGCGACGGCGTGGGCGCTGAGCGCGAAGGCGCGTGAGCGCTGGCGACTCCGCATCCAGTCGCCGGAGCAACGCTCCGGCACCACAACAGCAGGCCGCGGCCCACCCACAAGCACCCGAGCCCGGGTCGGCAACGCGCCGATCCGGGCTCGATCCCTCCGTGTCCTCCGTGCCCCCTGTGCCTCTGTGGTTTCCGCCGTTGCCGATCTCGGCGGCAACGCCGAACCCTTCGCCTGGCACCGCCACCGGGCAATCCCGCGAGGAAACCCGTCAGTCCACCCCGAGCAGGTTGGTGAGCGTGAACCGCTCCGCGGCGTAGCGCTCCCGCCAGGCGGGGCCGCCGGCGTCGAGGAGGAGGGCCAGCGCCGCGCCGAGCGGGTAGACCACCACCCGACGGTCACGCGCCAGGTCGAGGTCCCGCAACTCGCGGCGGAGGGCTTCCTCGCCCCGGGTCACCTGGGCCGGGTAGGGGACGTAGTCGGGCAGCGCCCGGAATGGCGCACTCGGCTCGCCGGACCGGCTCGCGGCACGGGCGGCGGCGTACTCGGACCAGCGCGCCACGCCCTCCTGCCAGAGCTGGAACTCGAGGTAGCGCCGGTCGTCGGCGCCGAGCAGGGCCAGGAGCGAGTCGCGCTGGACCCGGACGGCGGGGAGCCAGGTGGCCCGGCGCGCGGCAGGCTCGCCGAGCGCGGAGGCCAGGGTGCCGGCCAGCGCCTTCACGGCCCGGCCGATCGGGGCGGAGTCGTACGGGAACGGGTACTCGAGCACCCACATGCCGGTGCTGTCGCCCCGGCTCAGGTTGAGGGCGGCCAGCGCGGGATAGTAGCCGGCGCGGGAGTACTGCCACTGGTGCAGGTGCTCGTGCAGCAGCGTGAGGACCCACGTCGTGGCCGTCTTCCCCGTGGCCCCCGGCGTTCCGACCACGATGGTGGGGACGCCGGACACCGCCGGAAACGTGGCCAGGAGCCCCGGGGGGAACGACCGCGGCCGCACCCACACCGTGGTGCCGAGCAGGGAGTCGGCGCCGAGGGACGTGAAGTCGGGCGTGGGAGTGGGGTGGCGGAGGAGGAACTCGTGCTCGCCCGCCACCAGGAGCACCGCCTCCGGCGCATCCCGTTCGCCCGGGGCCACCGGGATGCCCACGTGATCCATCAGGCGGAAGGCCTCCGCCAGGCGGACCCGGTCATCCGCCGCCAGCGCCGGCGCCGGTACCTGCGCCTCGAGCCCGCCCGCCAGCACCACTCCTGCCCACAGCCACGCCATTCGCATGAAGAGATCCCCGAAGCTGGTTGCCACCGCGCCGGGGAGATGCGTCATGTCCGAAGTTCGTCGCGCTGACGGTCGACTGACGGAAGGGGCCTCGTCAGCCTCATTCCTTGCCCCAGCATGGAACGATTGAGGGTGTTGGCGGGGCCCGTTTGACCGCCGTTTTACCCAGATCTGACCGGCGGATCAAATCCTAGGAGTAGTACGAGTGGTCAGGCGACGACTTCCTCGCAAGACTAGCCCATGCCCTGCGCAGCCCGCCTGGGCGACCCTCCCGCCGACCGTGAATCGAGGCACCCCGTGAAGTTCCTGTGCAGCCGAATCTGGCACGCCCCCGATGAACCTGACCCGTTCCTGGACGGGGCCCTCTGGTGCTTCCACACCTGGGAACGGCGGCAGTGGCCGTGGTTCCTCCTCACCCAGGGCGACACCCTCTACCTCCTGCACCGGGGTCTGGGCCAGATCACGTGGGAGACGCGGGTGCGGCAGGTGAAGCGCTGCGCCTACACCTCGCGCCGGACGGCGCTCGGCATCCTGGAGGAGTGGACCGAGGGGCGGCGGGAGAGCGCGCCCTCGATCCTCAAGAGCGCCCCCTCCACCGGATCCCTGCTGGCCTTCGAGTGCGTGCCCAGGCGGCAGCTGGCGATTCCCCGGCCCCGCTGGCTCTCCCTCCCCCGCACCGGCTGGGTGCGCGACCCGAACCTGATCGACCGCGCCCTCGCGGCACCGGCCTCGCGCAAGATGGCGTCCTGAGGGGGCCCCGGGTACCTTGGGCGTCACCCCGTCAC
>JBGAOL010000307.1:0-5222 GCA_044221825.1 Gemmatimonadales bacterium | reverse complement strand
CTAGGCCGCGCCTACGACGCGATTCCGCGTGGGGGCGGGCCTGGCGGCGTCCCCGGCTCGATGTGTCAGGCCAAGTAGCGGTAGGCGCCGAGGGTCAGGAACTCCTCCGGCACCGCCTCGTGCACCAGCCGCTCCAGCAGCGCGCTCGCCTCGGCGAGGCGGAGGCCGCCGTGACCGGCCGCCTCGAGGGCCGCCAGTTCTTCCTGGGCCAGCACCGCATACCGCTCCCGCGTCAGCACCCCGCCTTCCGCCAGCGGCGCCCCCTGCCGCAGCCACTGCTGCAGCTGGGTGCGCGAGATCTCGGCGGTGGCCGAGTCTTCCATGAGGTTGTCGATCCCGACGGCGCCACGGCCGTCGAGCCAGTTCTCCACGTACTCGAGCGCCACGCGGATGTTGGTGCGGACGCCGTGCTCCGTCACCTGCGCCCCCGGGATGGCCACGTTGAGGAGGCCTTGCCGCGAGGGATGGACCTCCTCGCGCAGGCGTTCCTTCTGGTTGGGCCGGTCGCCGAGCACCGCGTCGAAGCAGGCGCGCGCGACGGGCACCAGGTCGGGGTGCGCCACCCAGGAGCCGTCGAAGCCGTTCGAGGCCTCGCGGCCCTTGTCCTCCCGCACCTTCATCATGGCGCGCTCGTTGGCGGCCTTGTCCTTCCGCGACGGGATGTAGGCCGCCATGCCGCCGATGGCGTGGGCGCCGCGGCGGTGGCAGGCGCGCACCAGCATGTCGGTGTAGCAGCGCATGAACGGCACCGCCATGGTGACGGCCGCGCGGTCGGGCAGCAGGAACTCGGGCCGGTGGCCGAAGTTCTTGAGCACCGAGAAGATGTAGTCCCAGCGCCCGGCGTTGAGGCCGGCGGCGTGGTCCTTGAGCTCGAAGAGGATCTCCTCCATCTCGAAGGCCGCGAGGATGGTCTCGATGAGCACCGTGGCACGGATGGTCCCCTGCGGGAGGCCGAGCGCCTCCTGGGCAAAGCGGAAGACGTCGTTCCAGAGCCGCGCCTCGTGGTGGCTCTCGAGCTTGGGGAGATAGAAGTAGGGCCCGCTGCCGCGGCGGAGCAGCTCCTGCGCGTTGTGGAAGAAGTACAGGCCGAAGTCGAAGAGGCTGCCGGAGACGGGCTCGCCGTCGAGGAGGGCGTGCTTCTCGACCAGGTGCCAGCCGCGGGGCCGGATCACCAGCGTGGCAATCTCGGGGTTGAGGCGGTACGCCTTCCCCTCAGGGGAGTCGTAGGTGAGCGTGCGCCGGATGGCGGCGATGCAGTTCTCCTGCCCCGCCACCACGTTCTCCCAGCTTGGGCTCAGGGCATCCTCGAAGTCGGCCATGAAGACCTTCGCCCCGGAGTTGAGGGCGTTGATCATCATCTTCCGCTCGACGGGGCCGGTGATCTCCACGCGGCGGTCGTTCAAGTCGGCGACGGCCGGCGCCACGCGCCAGGGGGCCTCGCGGACCTCGAGGGTGTCGGGCAGGAAATCGGGCAGCTCGCCCTGGCGGAAGCGGGCGCGGCGCTCGAGCCGGGTGGCCAGCAGGGCGCGGCGGCGCGCCCCGAAGCGGCGTTCCAGTTCGGTGACGAACGCCAGCGCCTCGGGGGTGAGGATCTGCCCGGCGCCGGGGACGGCAGGCTGGGTGAGGGCCAGGAGGGGAGGCATGGGGACCCGGGGTGAAGGCATTACCTTCCGGCGACCGGGAGACGGCCGCCTCCCGCCAAGATAACGCGCCACCCGCCAGCCATGGGGTTCCCCGACCCGGATGACCGCGCCCGCCCACGACCCCTACGCCGCGCTCCGCATTCCCGACTTCCGTCGGTTCATCCTGTTCCTGCTCACCCAGACCTTCGCCACGATGATCGTGGCGGTGGTGGTGGGCTGGCAGCTGTACGACGTGACGCGGGACCCGCTGGCGCTCGGCCTCGTGGGGCTGGCGGAGGCCATCCCGTTCATCAGCTTCGCGCTCCCCGCCGGCCACCTGGCCGACCGGGTGGACCGCCGGCGGCTCTGCCTCTCGGCCATGCTGGTGCTGACGGGCTGCTACGCGACGCTCACGTGGCTCACGGTCACCGGGCGGGTGACGCATGACACGGCGTGGCTGGTGTACGTCACCATCTTCGTGAGCGGCATCGCGCGGAGCTACCTGCAGCCCACGCGCACGGCGCTCGCCGCCGACCTGGTGCCGCGCGAGCTGTACATCAATTCCATCACCTGGCGCAGCAGCACCTGGCAGTTCGCGGCCGTGGCGGGGCCGGCGGCGGGCGGGCTCATCCTGGGCTTCGCGGGCGTCACTGCCGCCTACGCCACGGCCACGGTGCTCTTGCTCGGCGCCTGGCTCGCCCTCTTCCGCGTGGCGGCGCGGCCGGCGGCTGCCAATGCCCCCGGCGAGGGCGGCGTGGCGGAGCTGCTGGCGGGGGTGCGCTTCATGCGCACGCAGCCGGTGCTGCTCGGCGCGCTGTCGCTGGACCTCTTCTCGGTGCTCTTTGCCGGCGCCGAGGCGCTGCTGCCGATCTTCGCGACGGAGATCCTGCACGTGGGGGCCACGGGGCTCGGCATCCTGCGGGCGGCACCAGCGGCGGGGTCGGTGCTCATGTCGGTGTACCTGTCGCACAAGCCGCTGCAGGGGCGCCAGGGCTTCTGGCTGCTGTTCTCCGTGGCGCTCTACGGACTCTGCATCAGCGGCTTCGGGCTGTCGCGGAGCTTCCTGCTCTCGGTGGGGCTGCTGGCGCTGTCGGGGATGTTCGACAACGTCTCGGTGGTGCTCCGCTCGACGCTGCTGCAGACGCTCACCCCGCGGCACCTGCTCGGGCGGGTGGCGGCCGTGAATGCGGTGTTCATCGGCTCGTCCAATGAGATCGGCGCGTTCGAGTCGGGGGTGGCGGCGCGGCTCCTCGGGCCCATCACCGCGGTGGTGGCGGGGGGCGTGGTGCCGATCGTGGTGGTGGCGCTGATCGCGTGGCGGATCCCGGACCTCAGGAAACTGGAGCGCGTGGCATGACGACGGTGGCCTTCCTCGGGCTCGGCGCGATGGGCGCGCCGATGGCGCAGAACCTGGTGACGGCGGGCTTCCCGGTGCGGGTGTGGAACCGCACCAAGGCCAAGGCGCGCGGCATCGAGGGGGCGTTCCAGTCGCCCACGCCGGCGGATGCGGTGCGGGGCGCGGAATTCGTCCTCACCATGGTGGCGGACGACGCGGCGCTCGAGCCGCTGGCCACCGAGTGCCGCGGCGTGATGGGGCCGGGGGCGGTGCACGTGAGCATGAGCACGGTGTCGCCCGCCCTGGTGGGGCGGCTGGCGGCGCGGCATGCGGAGGCGGGGCAGGGGTTCGTGGCCGCCCCGGTGTTCGGGCGGCCGGATGCGGCGGCGGCGGGGAAGCTCTGGATCGTGGCCGGCGGGCCGGCGGCGCTGCTCGAGCGGTGCGCGCCGCTGTTCACGGCGCTCGGCCAGGGGACGTACCGCTATCCCACGGCGGAGCAGGCCGCGCAGGTGAAGCTGGCGGGCAACTTCCTGCTCGGCGCCACCATCGAGGCGCTGGCGGAGGCACTGGCGCTCGGGGAGCGGGGCGGGGTGGACCCGAAGGCGCTGCTGGCCATGTTCAGCGAGACGCTGTTCGGCTCGCGGGTGGTGCAGGGGTACGGGCCGCGGATCGTGGAGCGGAAGTTCACGCCGCCGGGCTTCGCGGTGCCGCTGGCGCGGAAGGACTTCGGCCTGGTGCTCGACGCCGCGCGGGCCGCGGGCCTCGCGATGCCGATCGCGGAGCTGGTGGCCGGCCGGCTCGACCGGCTGGCGGCAACGGGACGTCACGGATATGACTTCGCCGGTATCTCGGAAGTCGTAGGGGAGTAACGGGAAGCCCCGGCTCTTGTTCCACCCGCCGGGACGCCTTACTCTCCGCCCCATGCGGATCGCGCTCTTCTCCGAGGTCTACTGGCCCATGGTCAGCGGGGTCGGCGTCACGCTCCAGCGCCTGACAGAGTCGCTGGCGGCGCGGGGCCACGCGGTGCGCGTCTACACCGCGAGCTACCCGCTCCCCGCGGGCCAGCCCGACCGGCCGGAGGTGCACCGCAGCCCGAGCGTCCCGCTCTTCCTCTATCCCGACGTGCAGTGGGCCTTCCCGCGCCAGCGGGACATCGAGGACGACCTGGCCCGCTTCCGCCCCGACGTGGTGCACGTGGCCACGGAATTCGCCATGGGGCTGGTGGGCACCAAGGCAGCCGCCCGGCTCGGCCTGCCGATCATCGCCTCCGCGCACACCGACTACGAGAAGTACGCGCGCCGCTACGGCGTGGCGTTCGTGACCCAGGTGGGCTGGGTGTACCTGCGCTGGCTCTACGGCCACGCGGAGCGGGTGCTGGCGCCCTCGCGGGTGTACGAGCGGCACCTGCACGCGCGCGGGGTGCACCACACGGGGATCTGGACGCGGGGCGTGGACACGGGGCTCTTTGCGCCGGCTCGCCGGAGCGCCGCGTGGCGCGCCCAGTTCGGCGTGGGCCCCGATGACCTGCTGGTGACCTACGTGGGCCGCCTGGCGCGCGAGAAGGACCTCGACCGCCTGCTCGCCGCGTGGGGCCGCCTGGGGGAGCGCCGCCGCGGGGCGCAGCTGGTGCTGGTGGGGCAGGGCCCGCTCGAGGAGCAGATCCGCCAGCAGGCGCTCCCGGGCGTGCACCTGGCCGGCCTCCGCACCGGCGTGGAGCTGGCGGAGGCCTACGCCAGCGCCGACCTCTTCGCCTTCCCCTCGCCCACCGAGACGTTCGGCAACTCGCTGCTCGAGGCCATGGCGTCGGGGGTGCCGTCCCTCGGGGTGCGGGCGGGCGGCGTGATGGAGTTCGCCGAGCACGACGGGAATGCCTGGCTCGCCGCCCCGCACGACACCGCCGGCCTCGGCGAGGCGCTCGCCGGGCTGCTCGGGGACCCGGGGCTCCGCGCCCGCCTGGCCGCGGGCGGCCGCCGCACCGCGGAGGCGCGGGGGTGGGACGCCATCTTCGACGGGCTGCTGGCGCAGTACGCCGGCGCCGCCGAGCTGCCGCTCGGGATCGCCGCCGCCTAGCCCCGCCTCACGGGCGCGCCCCCGCCACGCCCGCCAGCTCCGTCACCAGCAGCAGCGCCCACTGCGGCCCCCGGAACGACGTGGGCCCTTCCGTGTACGTCTCCCCCAGCGAATGCGTGCCCGCCGCCCCGCCGCCATGCCCGATGGCGATGGCCGGGATGCCGCGGCTCATCGGCAGGTTGGCGTCCGTGCTG
>JBGAOL010000306.1:0-5229 GCA_044221825.1 Gemmatimonadales bacterium | reverse complement strand
CCGGGATCCTGCGCGGCCTGGCCGGGGCGGGCGAGCGCGTGGCCCCCTGGGAGCTCATCCCGGCCGCCCTGCCGCCGGAGGCGCGCGTGCGCCAGGCCCTCGCGTTCGGCGCGCGCGGCGCCGCCGCCTGGCCACTCGTCCTCAAGCCGGACATCGGGGAGCGCGGCTCGGGGGTGGCGGTGGTCCGGTCCCCCGAGGAGGTGACCGCCTACCTGACCCACGCCCGGGGCGACACCATCGTGCAGGCCTACGCCCCCGGGCAGGAATTCGGGGTCTTCTACCTGCGTCACCCGGGGTGGGATCGCGGCCGGATCTTCTCCGTCACCGAGAAGCGCTTCCCGACCGTCACCGGTGATGGCCGGCGCGACATCGAGACGCTCATCCTCGACGACGAGCGCGGCGTGTGCATGGCGCCATTCTACCTCGCGCGGCACGGCCACCACCTGGACGAGATCCTCCCCGCCGGGCAGGCGCTCCAGCTGGTGGAGCTCGGCACCCACTGCCGCGGGGCGGTGTTCCTCGACGGGGCCTGGGTGGTGACCCCGGCCCTCGAGGCCGAGATCGACCGGCTCAGCCGCAGCTTCGACGGGTTCTTCTTTGGCCGCTACGACATCCGCACGCCGGACGTGGCGGCCTTCCAGCGCGGCGAGTGCTACCAGGTGGTGGAGCTCAACGGAGCCACGGCCGAGGCCACCTCGATCTACGACCCGAAGAATGGGCTGCTGACGGCGTATCGCACGCTGTTCGAGCAGTGGCGCCTCCTCTTCGAGATCGCCGCTGCCAACCGGGCGCGTGGTGCCCGGCCGTGCAGCCTCGGCGAGCTCCTTGGCCTGATGCGGCAACACCGGGCCGCGCTGAGGGGGCATAGGGTGTAGCGCCGGGCTGCTCCTGACGTGAATTGCCGGGCAGGCGGTCGCGGGATCGAGGGCGGGGCGGGCTTCGGTGGGATTCACCGCAGAGGCGCGGAGACGCAGAGGGCCGCCGAGGGCATTGAGCCCGGGTTGGCATGTTGCCGACCCAGGCTCTGGGATTCTTGGGTGTGCCTCCGCGAAAGGTGGGAGGCGTTGCCGGACCCGAACGGACACGCACAAAAACAACAAGGGCTCACCTTGCGGTGAGCCCACCATCCCCGGGCAGTTCCTCTGCGGCCCTCCGCGTCTCCGCGCCTCTGCGGTGAATCCCACCACGCCTCAGCCCGGGCAGTATACCTGACGGGGCGGCGCCTAGTCCGGCACCCAGAAGCCCTCGGGGCAGTGCCGCCGCACAAAGGCCTCGCCGGAGGGCGTGAAGGGCCGGCGCCAGCCGAAGCTCATGATGCGCTGTCCCACCTGGTCGCTGGCCACCTTGAGGAGGCGCGTGGCGAGGCCCTTGCCGTGGTGGTCGGCGGTGGTCCAGATGCTCTCGACGGTCCAGCTGGTCATCGGGGCCACCGGAGTGGACGGCCGGCGCTCGGCGTCGTAGTCGTCCCAGGACCACCAGCCCCAGCGCGGGCGCGCCCGCAGGACGGCCAGGCCCACCGCCACGCCGCCCTCACGGGCGACGAAGACGCGGGTGTCGGGCTCGGTGTCCGCGGCGGTGTAGGCCGGGGTGTGGAACGGCGTGTCCCGCATGGCGCGGAGCGCCACGGCGGCGGCGGCCTCGCGCGCGGCGGCCGGGGAGGCGCCCGTCACCTGCAACACCTCCACCCCGTCCCAGCGTGCCAGGACGGCATCCCCCGGCAGCGCAGGGACGGCAACGGTCTCGCTCGGATCGTGGCTCATGGTGCCAATGATAAGCGGTGTCCGGGCCGTGTGGCGAGCGCCGGCCTGACGTACCTTCCGGCCATGCTCCTCATGGACCGCGAGAACCTGCTCGTCCCGGGCTGGTCCCACGTGCTCTCCAGCACCAATGACCTGGCCGAGCTGGATGCGTTGCGCCGGCGAGTCGGCGCGCCGCCGCAGGCGCTGCACCGCCGGGACGGCCGGCCGCACCTCGACCTGAAGCTGGTGCCCCGCGAGCTGGCGCTGCTCGATCCGGCCGTGCAGGTCTTCCCCAGCACCCGGGCCCTGCTCCAGGCCTGGACGCAGGCCCAGCCTCGACGACGGCGCTGAGCCCCGTTGAGAAGGCGCCTCCACCGCCTACTCGAGCGCGACGGTGCCGCCACCGTGGCGCTCGCCCGGGCTCCGCACTGTCGGCTACATGCCCGGATCTCCGGCCGAGGGTTGGCCGACGCCCCGCCGGCCTGATTTCCGGGCAGGGCACGTCACCGAGCAACCGAGGTGCATCCCCATGGATCTCAATGCTGGGGCAGGAAGCGCGCGGGGGCGAAGGGAGCGATGTCGAAGCCCGACGGCTCATCACAGGCCAGTCGGGCCAGCACCTCGCCGAGCGTCGAGGCGAACTTGAAGCCATGGCCACTGCAGGCGCTGGCGAGCAGGACACGCGGCTCGTCGGGGACGGGGCCCAGCACGAAGTCGTGGTCGGGAGTGTTGGTGTAGAGGCAGGTCAGGGCATCGGCCGGGTCAGGCTCGAGGCCGGCAAGGTGCTGCGCTGCGAGGGCGCGGATGTCGGCCCGCTCGGCGGGGGCAATGCTCCGGTCCACGTCGTCGGCGTCGGCCAGCGGGCCCTCGTGGTGCCGTGCCACCTTCACGCCGGCGCCCTGATCCGGGATGCCGTAGAAGTAGCGGCCCGGCTCCCATTCCCAGAGGAAGACGGGGGCCGTGCCCGCGCGCCAGGTGTCCGCGGCGCTCGGCCGGAACCACCACATCACCTGCCGCTCCACCGCGAGAGGCACGGTGCCCCGCACCAGCCGCGGCATCCAGGCGCCGGCCGCGAGGATTACCCGCGCCGCCTCGAGCGACCCCGACGGCGTGGCGAGGCGGAGCACGCCGGGCTCGTTGCTGATGCTCGTGAGCGGGCACTTCGCGAGGATCGTGGCGCCCGCCCGGGCAGCGAGCCCGAGCGCGCCCGCGATGCACGCCTCGGGATCGAGAATGCCTGCCATGGGCTCGTGGAGACCCTCGGTGGCAGCGCCCACCTGGAACTGGGGGAAGCGGCGCCGGAGTTCCGCGGCGCCGAGCCGCTGGTGGGCCAGGCCATGGGTCCGCGCGCTCGCCTCGGCACCGGTCACCAGCGTGCCGTCGGCCGGGCCGAGCATCAGGCCGCCGGTCTGCTGCAGCAGCGGCCGGCCCGTGTCGCGCGCCAGCGCCTCCCAGCGGTCCCACGCATCCCGCACCAGCGGCACGTAGGCGGGGGATTCGTAGTATGCCTGACGGATGATGCGGGACCGCCCGTGGCTCGAGCCGTGGGCGTGCGGCGGGACGAAGCGGTCGAGGCCCACGACCCGGAGCCCCCGGCGCGCCAGCGCGAGGAGCGCCTGGCTCCCGGTGGCGCCGAGCCCCACCACCGCCACGTCGTAGGGGCGCGCCATGCTAGAGCCCCAGGTAGCGGTGGCGCTCGAGGAGGAAGCGCTGCTCCTCCATGATGACGCGCAGGGGAATGCCCTCCTCGAGCCGCACCGCCACCTCGCGGCCGTCGAGCCGGATCACCATGCCGCGCACCTCCACCTCCTCACCCCGGCGGAAGCGGATGAGGCCGGCCACCTCGTCGCCGAGCCGGGGCGCGTCCGCCGTCTTGCCGAGGGCAAAGCGCATCCCCTTCTCGGAGACGTCGATCACGTCAAAGAAATGGGACTGGACGTCGAGGCGCGGCCGGAGGTCGGTGGGATAGGCCACCCGGTAATACTCGCGGGAGTGCTGCCAGCCCATGGGCACCTACCAGAGGAGCCCGCTCCGCCGGAGGCCGGGGCCGGCCGGTGCGGGGCTCGCGATGCGCTCCTGCCCGCCCTCGAGGTGGAAGGCGGCCTCGTCGCCGCTCACCCGGAGGACGCGGCCTTCCACCTCGACGGCGCGGTCGGCCGGGAAGTGGAGGGTGGCGCGGAGCACCTCGCCGATGGTGATGACGCGCTGGCCCGAGCGGGCCGTGCGGATCCGCATCCCCTCGGGCGAGAGGTCCACCACCTCGTAGGTGCCGAGGTCGGTCTCGAGCCGCGGGGCGGGCCGGCCGGCAAAGGAGAGGCGCGGGCGGGCGCGGCGGGCGTCTTCCATCAGCGGGGCTCCGGGGCGTGCGGGTCGAGGCTGCGGGCGGTGTCGCGGGTGATCGCGGCACGGGTGTCGGGGGCCAGGTCCAGCAGGTCGAGACGGGCGCCCGGCGTCTCCGCCAGCCGCAGGGGCTGGCCACTCCCCAGAAGGAAACGCGCCGGGCCCATGGTGGCAAGCAGCACGCCCAGGTGTTCCTCCGGCGGGCCCCACACCCAGCTGATGTCCCACCAGATCCGGGCCGCCTCCGCCGGGGTGCTGCCCCAGTGCACCTCCTCGATGAAGCCGCGCTCGGCATGCGTGATCACCAGCCGGAGGCGCGGATGCGCGCGGACCCAGGCGCGCACCATCCAGGGCGCCAGCTCCGGCGCCACGTCGAGGGGATGGCGCCCGCGCCCATCCTCGAGGCGCACCGCCGCCTGCACCGGCAACCCCGCCTCCGCGGCCGCGCCGAGGAAGCGGAGCATCTCACCGCCGACGGGGGCGAGCGCCAGGGGACCGGGGTCGGCGCGGACGGCCACGGCCCGGCGGTCCGCGGCTTCCTGGAGGTCGTCCTCCCAGTGGGGGAGGCCGGGGTGGATCACGGGGACCGGTCGGAAGCGCGGCTCGCGCGCGGCCAGCTCGTAGAGCCACGGGTTGCCCTCGCCCGGATCCTTCCAGAAGAGGCTCGGCAGGTGCGTCGCCCAGGCGGTGGTCACGCCCACGGCGTCCATGGCGCGGAGCACCGCGTCGGGACTCGTCCCGGGAATGCGCCGCCAGGGGTAGGCGCCGAGGAAGACGTTCACGTCGATCATGCGAAGGCGCCCCCGGGGAAGATGCGGCGCGCGTTGCCGCTGGTGACGAGCGCCAGGTCGTCGGGGCCGAGGAGGCGGCCGAGGGCGCGCAGCTTGGCGTAGCCGGTGCAGAGCGTCACGTCGCAGGCCCAGAGGAGGCGGGCGGGACCCACGGCGCGGAGGGCCGCCTCGAGCATGCCGCCGTCGGTGCCGCTGCCGGAGAGGTCCAGCAGCACGTTGGGGACGCGCCGGGCGGCGCGGAGGGTGTGCAGCCAGTCCCCGCCGCCACCGATGTGGGCCAGGATGAAGCTGACGGTGGGGTGGCGCCGCGCCAGCCGGCAGAGCTCCACCCCGTCGGACGCCTCCTGGCTGGGCCACTC
>JBGAOL010000305.1:0-5232 GCA_044221825.1 Gemmatimonadales bacterium | reverse complement strand
ACCAACCGCTGGCGGGCGTTCCCGCGGTGGCCGGTGCCGGGACTCCTGCCGGACACGCTCCGGCTGGCGGGTCGCGCCGATGCCCGCACCATCGGGTCCCTCGGGCGCGTGGCAAGCGGGCCGCCGAGCGCCATCGCGAGCGACCCGGCGCACCCGCTCACCGACCCGTTCCGCGGGGCCTACGGCGCCCATGACTATGCTGCGCTGGCCCCGCGCCCCGGGCTCGTGGCCTTCGAGACGGCGCCCTTCACGCACCCGGTGGAGATCATCGGCGAGGTGACGGCCGAGTTCGCGATCCAGGCCTCGGTGCCGGACTTCGACCTCTGGCTCCAGCTCTACGACGTCGCGCCGGACGGCACCGCCTGGAACCTGGCCAGCCCCGGGACGGGCCTGGTGCGCGCCAGCTATCGCGACGGTGGCCCGGCCCGCGCGCTGGTCCCGCCCGGTGAGCTGGTGCGCCTCAGGATCTCGCAGCTCTACACGGCCAACCGCTTCGCGCCGGGGCACCGGCTGCGCATCGTCCTCTCCACCGCCTTCTTCCCGCTCTTCTCCGTGAACCCGCAGACCGGCGCGCTGGAGACCGAGACTGCCGAGACCCGCGCGGGCGTGATCCGCATCCGGCACGATGCAGAAGCGCCGTCCTGGGTGGTGCTGCCGGTGGTGCCGGACGAAGGCGGGCACTGAGGGCTGGCGCCCGAGCCTGACCTCCACCAACCCACCGCACTATCTTGCTCCCCGCGCGCCCCGACCCCGGCCGCGCGAGCCACGATCCGCCGGCGCCCGATGGACCACGAGACCGTCCCCCTTCCGCTCGACCTCTACACCCTCGGCCGCGGCCTCGCGTACGCCGCGGCGCTGGCGCTCGTCGGGGTGGCGCTCTTTGCGGCACTGATCCCGCGCTGGCGCGGCCCGGACGACGACGAGCAGGCCCTCGCCGCCCGCGCCCTGGCCACCACCTGGCGCTGGGCCCTGGTGCCGGCATTGCTGCTCCCGCTGGCGCACCTGCTCCGTGCCTGGGGCCAGGTCCGCGCCTTCCTGGAACCGGGCGAGCCGCTGCAGTGGGAGGTGGCCCACCCCATCCTCTTCGGCACGGCGTGGGGCAAGGGCTGGCTGGCGCAGCTCGCCGCCTCGCTCGTGGCGCTGCCCGCGGTGCTGCTCGCGCCGCGACGTCCCGCGGTGGGCGTGGCACTGGTGGGCACCGCGGCGCTGCTGGTGGCCGGCACGTCACCGCTCACGGGCCACGCCCTCGAGCATCCGTGGGGCACCGCCCTCGGGGTAGGGCTCCACACGCTGCACCTGCTGGGCGGCGGCATCTGGCTGGGCACGCTGGCGGCCATGTTCGTGGCCGGCATCCGGCAGGCCCGTGGTGGGGAGGATCATGCGGCGCTGGCGCGGCTCGTGGCCGTGTTCTCGCCGCTCGCGCTCACCGGCGCGGGAATGGCCATCGGGGCGGGGAGCCTGCTCGGCTACGCCTACGTGGGCTCGCTGCCCAGGCTGCTCGCCTCACAATACGGCGCGGCGCTCGTCACCAAGGTGGTGGTGCTGTTGGTGGTGATGGGTTTCGGCGCCTGGAACTGGCAGCGCCTGCTGCCGATGCTCGGCACGCCGGATGCCACCGAGGCGCTCCGCCGCTCGGCGGGCTTCGAGCTGGCCGTGGCACTCCTGCTCGTGGCCGTCACCGCCGTGCTCGTGGCCCTGCCGGCCCCGGCTCTCTAAGGAATTCCGCATGGCACTTCGCCCTTCGCTCCTCCTGCTCGCCGCCCTGGCCCTCGCCGGGGCCTGCAAGCCGCGGGCAACGCCCGATGCGCCCCCGGCCGACCAGGCGGCCCTGCCGCCCGGCTTCCCCAACCTCGAGGGCACCCACGGGCCCAAGATCATGCCGCCCGTGCCCAAGCCCGACTTCACGCTCACCGACACCGACGGCAAGCCGTACAACTTCCGCGAGCGCACCGAGGGGAAGATCACCCTGCTCTTCCTGGGCTACACCAACTGCCCCGACGTCTGCCCGGTGCACCTGGCCAACATCGCCGCGGCGCTGCAGAAGCTCGGGCCGCAGATTCCGCAGCAGCTCGAGGTGGTGTTCGTCACCACCGACCCCGCGCGCGACACGCCCCAGGCCATCCGCAGGTGGCTCGATAACTTCGACAAGCGCTTCGTGGGGCTCACCGGCGACAGCGCGTCGGTGGTGGCGCTGCAGAACCAGCTCCGCATGGGCGTGGCCTTCCGCGAGCCCGGCAAGACGCCCGACAGCTACACGGTAGCCCACAGCTCCATGGTCCTCGCGTTCACGCGCGACAACATGGCGCACATCGTGTACCCCTTCGGCATCCGCCAGGCGGACTGGGTGAACGACCTGCCGCTGCTGGTGAAGTCATGACCGCCCGTCTCGCCCGCGCGGCCGCCCTCGCGCTCGCCCTTGGCGCCTGCCGGAGCGGCCCCCCCGTGGCCTCCGCCACCCTCGGCGACCTCCGGATCACCGAGGGCTTCGCCTTCCGCCCCATCACCCCGGCGAGTGGGGCCGCCTACTTCCGCGTCCGCAACACCGGCGCCACCGCGGACACGCTGCTCGAGGCCTCGAGCCCCATCACCAAGGGCGCCATGTTCCACGGCGGGGACATGGCGCACGTGGACGTCATCGCGCTCCCCCCCGGCGGCGAGCTCTGGCTCAAGCCCGGCGGCACCCACCTCATGCTCACCGACTACGACCCCCGGCCCGAGGCGGGCGACTCGCTGCCGGTGACGCTCCGCTTTGCCCACGCCGGCAGCGTGACCCTCAAGCTCCCCGTGCGGCGGTACAACGAATGACCTGGTGGTGCTCCGCCACGGGCGAGCCGTGGACCTGGGCGTGGAAAGCCTATCCCGGCGTCTGGCTCTTCCTCGCCGCGCTGGCGTTTGCCTACTGGCGGGGCGTGCTCCGTGGCCCCGAGGCGCCCGCGCGCCCGGCGGCCAGCATCGCCTGGTTCACCGCAGGGCTCCTCGCCATCTGGCTGGCGCTCGACTGGCCCATCGGCGCCCTGGGCGCCGGCTACCTCGCCAGCTTCCACACCATCAGCTACCTGCTGCTGGCAATGGTGGCCCCGCCGTGCCTCATCCTGGCCATCCCGGTGGCGCAGCAGCGCCGCCTCGCCACCACCGGCCGCTGGGCACCCCTGCTGCAGGCGTTCGGCCGCCCGTGGGCCGGCTTTGCGCTCTACGCCGTCATCCTGACCCTCACGCACTTCCCCGTCATCGTCGACGGCGCCATGGCCACCCAGCTCGGCGCCTTCGCCATCGACCTGGCGTGGATCCTCAGCGGCTTCGGCCTCTGGTGGCCGGTAATGGGGCCGAGCCCCGAAGTGGTGCGCATCCGCCGGCCCCTCAAGATGGCGTACCTCTTCCTCGCCACGCTGCCCACCATCGGCCCGTCGGCGTTCCTCACCTTCGCGGAGTACCCGCTCTACGCCACCTACGAGCTGGCGCCGCGCATCTTCCGCATCATGACCGCGCTCGAGGACCAGAAGGTCTCCGGCCTCGTCATGAAGATCATCGGCGACCTGCCGCTCTGGTTCGGCTTCGGCGTGATCTTCTTCCGCTGGGCCCGGGAGGAAACGACCACCCCGCCCCCGGTGCATCCGGGGGCGGGGCGGGTGGCGGTGTCCTGAGCCCGGGCGGCTGGGCTAGCGGACGCCGAGCCGTGCCCGGAGCCGAGTCAGGCGCTCATCGGGCGCGCCCGGCGAGGCGGCGCGCAGCAGGTCGCGGAGCGTGGCGCCGTCGGCCGCGGTGAGGGCGGGATCGGCGCCATGGTCCAGCAGGAATGCCACCAGGTCCCACTCCCCATAGATCGCCTGCAGCATCGCCGGGGTGTAGCCCAGCCGGTCGGCGCGGCTCGAGTCGCGGGCGTTCACGTCAGCTCCATGCCGCACCAGCACCTCGGCCGTCGCGGGCCGCAGGTAGCTCGAGGCCAGCAGCGGCCGCCCGTCGCGGTCCCGCGCGCTGGCATTCCCGCCCGCTGAGAGCACCAGGTCCAGCACCGCCGGGCCCTGCTCCCCTCCGCCCATCAACTGCGCCACCAGCCGGTCCGCGGCCCACGGTCCGCTCGCCTCCGCCTCGAGGATGTCGGGCGTCGGCCGGGCGCCGGCGTCCATGAGCAGGCGCACCGGCTCCACCGCCACCGGCGGCTGCCCCTGCATCAGCGCATTGTTGATGGCGTACCCGAGGATGGTGACGCCCGTGTGGTGCCGCGCCGCAAGGTCGAGCCCGCCCTCGGCGATGATGGCGCGCACCTGGGCCGTGTCGAGCGCGTCGATCGCCGCGGCCAGCCGCACCAGCCTGGGATCCGGGAAGATCACCACCGAGTCCCAGTACGCCCGCCGTTCCCGCTCCTCGATCACGCGCCTGGTGTAGCGCACCACGAAGAGGCCAAGCGGCGCCGCCAGCGCCAGCAGCCCCAGGTAGAACAGCACCCGCGGCCCGCCAAACTGCCCCCACACAAACGCCGCCCCCGCCACCAGCAGCACGCCGCCCAGGATGATCCCCCACCCCGTCGCCAGCCCGCGCCCTGCCGCGTCGTCCCCGATGTTCCGGGTGAGCAGCAGGTTCACCACCACAAATGCCTCACCTGCCAGCAGCAGCCAGCCGAAGATCACCAGCACCTTCATCAGGACGTCCTTCATGGCGGCTACTCGATCCCGAGCCGCTGCTTGAGCGCCACATAACGTGGCTCCTCGCCAGCCTCGGCCTCGCGCACCACGTCGCGGAGCGACTTGCCGTCCTGCGCCAAATAGTCGGCGCGCGCGCCGTGATCCAGCAGGTAGGTCACGATGTCCCATTCCTGGTACAGCGCCTGCACCATCACCGGGCTCCACCCTGGCCGGTCCGTGCGGGATGAGTCCGGCGCGTTCACGTCCGCGCCGTGCTTCACCAGCACCTCGGCCATCGGGAGGCGGGTGTAGCTGGAGGCCAGCAGCGGCTCGCCCTCGTAGTTGCGCGCGTTCGGGTCGGCGCCGGCGCCGAGCACCAGGTCCAACACCGGCACCGACTGCTCGCCGCGCCCGTAGATCCAGGTCACCAGCCGGTGCTCCGGGTAGCCCTGCTCGGTGCCCTGCTCGACGAGGTCAGGCAGCGGCTTCGCGCCCGCCTCCAGCAGGAGCCGCACCGGCTCCACGGCCACGGGCGGCTGGAAGGTCTCCACCGCGTGCGAGATGGCGTAGCCCAGGATGGTGGCACCGTCACGGCTACGGGCGGTGAAGTCGA
>JBGAOL010000304.1:0-5246 GCA_044221825.1 Gemmatimonadales bacterium | reverse complement strand
AACAGCTCGCGCGAGCCGGTGCGCGCCACCTGCCAGAGCACCGGCGGCAGCACCCGCCGCCCCGCGAGCAGCATCACCGCCACGAACGCCGCCGCCTTGAGCAGCGTGATGGTGATGGTGGCGCCGAGCGACGAGGTGCTGGCGTGCGTGGCCCCGCCGAGGAGCCCGGCGAGCGCCGGGAGCAGCACCAGGATGATCACCACCACGAGGTCTTCCACCACCAGCCAGCCCACGGCAATGGAGCCGTTGACGCTGTGGAGCAGCCCGCGGTCCTCGAGGGCGCGGAGCAGCACCACAGTGCTGGCCACCGAGAGCGCGAGGCCGAAGACCAGCCCGGCGCCGAGGCTCCAGCCCCAGAGCGCGGCCACGCCCGCGCCGAGCGCCGTGGCCACCGCGATCTGCGCCA
The DNA here is from genome assembly GCA_044221825.1 of Gemmatimonadales bacterium. Classification (GTDB taxonomy): domain Bacteria; phylum Gemmatimonadota; class Gemmatimonadetes; order Gemmatimonadales; family GWC2-71-9; genus JADJOM01. Next base: position 4,840 of record JBGAOL010000304.1, on the reverse strand, counting down.
CGGCGCCCGGCAGCGCGATGCGGCGCACGGCGAGCAGGTCCCCGAGCGAGAAGTGGAGCCCCACGCCGAACATCATGAGCATCACGCCGATCTCGGCGAGCTGGCCGGCGAGCGCCACGTCCGCCACGAAGCCGGGGGTGGCGGGGCCCACCAGGACGCCGGCCAGCAGGTACCCCACGAGCGGTGGCAGGCGGAGCCGCGCGGCCACGAAGCCCAGCACCAGCGCCAGGCCGAGGCCGCCGGCCACCGTGGCAATGAGGCTGACGTCGTGGGGCACGGCGCTCCGGGGTGCGGGACCAGGTGAGGCGGCCCCGCGCGAGCGCGCGACGGGGCTGCGTGAGGCAGTCCCGATCATAGTCGCACCCGGCGCGGCGCTGGAAGGCGCGGCGCGGTGGCGGGATTCGGTCAGGAAGTGCGGCTAGCGGACCAGGCGGGCGCGGTTCTGGTGCCAGCGGAGGGCGGTGCCCTTGCCCAGCGCGTTGAGCTCGAACTCGACGGGCTCGGCGAGCGACTCGTCCTTGCGGACGCGGCGGAAGGTGGTGTCGCCGGCGCGGCGGAGGCGCACGGCCTCGCGGAGCGGCTGGTGGCTCGGCAGCTCCACGGCCAGGAGGTCGTTCTCCCACGGGATGACGGCCAGCTCGCTGGCAAAGCCGGTGTCGTACACGCCGGCGAAGGCGCCGTGCCGGGCGGTGGTGGCGGCGCCCTGGGGATCCTGCCGCGCGGCGCGGAGCGCCGGCGCCATGACCTGGTACACCACCTGCGCCAGGTGCTTCGTGTCCACGCCCTGCGCGTTGGCCAGCACCACCACGGCCACCTGCTCGTCCACCTGCAGGGTGAGCTGCGCGCGATGGCCGGGGCAGGAGCCGCCGTGGCCCACGAAGGTCTTCCCGCCCTCGCGCCACACCCCGAAGCCCAGGCCGCGCACCGCCTCCGCCTCGTAGTCCACGTACTGCACCCGCTGCATCTCGCGCAGGGTGTTACCCGACAGCACCGCCGCGTTCCCGCGCTCCGCGAGCGCCCGGAACTGCCACTTGGCGAAGGCCGCGAGGTCCTCGGCCGTCGAGGCGAAGCCGGCGGCGGGAGCGAGGCCGTTGGTCTTGAAGAACGGCACCGGCTCGCGTCCCCCACCGCGGCGGGGCGCGGAGTAGCCGCGCGCCAGCCGGCGGCCGCGCTCGCCGAGCGGGATGTCGGGTGTGGTGCTGGCGAGGCCCAGGGGCTCGAGCAGCATGCGGCGGATGTAGCTGTCGTACGGCTCGCCGGCCACGGCGGCCACCACCTCACCGAGCAGCGTGGAGCCGAGGTTGGAGTACTGGTAGCGGTGCTCCGCGGGATACAGCATGGCCTGGGCGGGCAGCTTCTCGATCACCTCGTCGCGGCGCGGGAAGCTGAAGTCGGGGCCGGTCCAGTAGGGGAAGTCCGCCTCGCGGGGGAGGCCGGCGGAGTGGGTGAGGAGCGCCTCGATGGTGACGGGGGCGTCGAGCGGGTCGGCGCCGTCGAGCCGGAACCAGGGCAGGTGGAGCGCAACCGGATCGTCGAGGCGGAGCTTCCCTGCATCGCGCAGCTGCAGGATGGCGAGTGCGGTAAAGAGCTTGGAGATGGAGCAGACCGAGAAGATGCTGCCGGGTGTCGCCGAAAGTTGCCGCTCGCGGTCGGCAACCCCGAACGCGCGGCTGTAGGCCGATTCCTGGCCATGCACCACTTCCACCACGAGGCCGGGGATCTGCTCGTAGTCCCGGACCGCCTCAAGCCAGATGTCGAGAAAGGCGTGTGCCTGTGCCACCCGGGGGTGCATGGGCGAGGATGCGCCACTCCTGTCAGGCACGGCGTCCAGGATGTCGGGCTTTGCGGCAAGGATCGTCGGCGCCGGCGTGGGCACTACGCCTGGCGGCGTCATGGCAGGTGCGGTCATCGCGTGGTCATTCCCGGGCATGGCGACTTGCAGTCCCGCGCGCCGTGCCCCTCCTGGGCACCACGTGCGGCTATGCCGGAGTGCTAGGCGAGATGCGTGCCAGCGTTGCTGCTGGAGGACTTCACGCCGATCCCCGTCCCATGCGCCCGTAGCGGCGGAGCTACGCTCCGCCGCCCCCCCGCTACGGGTCCGCGAGAGAATCGGGCTCGTCTTGAGACAATCCGCGCGGTCTAGACCGCCCGCGCAAAGTGCCCGCGGGTGTATTCGCGCCCGGTGATGGCGCGGACCAGGGTGGGGTCAGGCGGGGTGCCGGCGCGGAGGGCGTCGAGGAGGGTGCGGTAGGCGGTGGTCACGGCGGCGACCGGGTCGCCGGGGACGTTGAAGACCAGGCGGAAGCGGCGGAAGCCGTCGCGCCAGAGCGCGGGGAGGTACTCGGAGGCGTCCACCGGCCGGGAATGGAGCAGGCGGTTCCGGCAGGCGCTGTCGGTGGCCAGCGGGAAGGTGTAGCCGGCCGGATCGGTCAGCTCCACGTGGGTGTGCTTCTGCACGCAGAGGTCGCGGCAGGTGGTGGCCTCGCGGTCGAAGGCCGCGGAGAGGACGCAGTGCTCGAGCGTCATCCCCTCCGGCCGCCCGTAGGCAAAGACCTCAAAGCCCGCCCCGCCCCACGGCGCCGCCACCTGCCGCATCTCGTCGCCGGTCAGCTCAATGGAGAGCGTGATGCCCCGCGCGCCGAGGCCGAGGAGCTCGGCCGCGGTGAGCTGGTTGAAGGCGTTGGTGGCGTAGTCGGCGATCACGTCGCGCCCCGCTGCCGCAAGCTCGGCGAGGAGGCCGAGGTGGCCGGTGAGCACCGGCGTGCCGAGGGCCAGCCACTTGTCCACCGTCTTCCGGTCCTCGGGGCGCACGATGGTCGGCGTGCGGAGCCGCACCGGCACGCCGCGCGCGCCGAGCTCGTCGATCAGCGCCTTCACCCGGCTCACCGGCGGGGTGGGGTGGCGGATGAAGAGGTCGAGCACGATCTCCTCCGCCCCCGCCTGCGCCGCGGCCCGGGCATCGTCGAGGCTAAACACCTCCGCCACGAGGCCCGGGCGGATCACGTCCTTGGTCATCCGCCGCGCCGAGCCCTCGGCCAGGAGCGCGGCCAGCTTCGCTTCTCGCTCGGCGAGGCGGGCGGACTCGGCCCAGTCGCGGCGGGTGGTGAGTTCCTGCACCGCTTCCTGCCGGAGCTGGTTCACGGCACTCACCGGCAGGAAGAGCGGCCCCTGCGTGGCAAAGGCCGAGAGGTCAAGTGCGCCGAGCTCAAAGGGCGTCTCGCCCAGGCGGCCGAGCTGCTCGCGCAGCTTGGCCTCGTCGAGGCCGTGCTTCGTGGCGGGGGCCAGCGTCACGGAGCTCTGCACCTTCACCGATTCGCCGTCGGCGGTGCAGACCAGGGTGAGCGGGCTGCCGGCACCGCCGATGACCTTGATGTCCAGCCGCGTCCGCGGCGGCGCGATGCGCGCGGGCGTGTCCTCGTAGGACGTCCGCGCCCGCTCCAGCAGCGCTGCCTGCGACGAGCGCACCACCACCCAGGTGGCTGGCACGCGCGCGCCGGCGTTGATGGCCTGGAGGTGGCGGCCGCCGCGCTTGCCGAGGTCGCGGACGCGCGTCACCGTGAAGCCGGTGTTCCCCTTGGCCTGCCCCTCGGGATGCTCGAAGCCGAGGCCGTCGCCCACCTGCACGGGCTGAGTGAGGGAGAGGAGGAGCTCCTTGCCCTCGGCGCCGGTGACGTGGCCTAACTCGGCGCCACGGTTGTCGGGCTGGGCACGGGTGATGTAGTCGCGCCCGGCGCGGCCGCCGTACATGCCGCCGGTGAAGCCGCGGGAGAAGATCTGCACCAGCGGCTGCATGTCGCTCGGTGCCGGTCCCTTCCAGGTGCCTTGCCCGAGGCGGTCCAGGAAGTCGCGGTAGGTGCGCGTGACGATGGCCACGTACTCGGGCTTCTTCTTCCGCCCCTCGATCTTGAGGCACCCGATGCCCGCCTCGGCGATGGCGTCGAGATGCTCGGCGGCGGCCAGGTCGCGGGCCGAGATGAGGTAGCCGCGATCGAGCTCGGCGCCCGTGATGGCGTCGGTGAGCAGGTAGTCCTTGCGGCAGGACTGCGCGCACGCGCCGCGGTTGGCGCTCCGCTCGGAGATCATCCCCGACATGAAGCACTGGCCGCTGTACGAGATGCAGAGCGCGCCGTGGATGAACGACTCGAGGCCCAGGCCCGGCACGGCGGCGCGGATGGCCTTGATGTCGTCGAGGGTGTTCTCGCGCGCCAGCACCACGCGCTCCACGCCGAGCTGCTCCAGCACGCGGGCGCCGGCGCCGTCGTGCACGGTCATCTGGGTGGAGCCGTGGATCTCGAGGTGCGGGTACAGCGCGCGGATGAGCCGCACCGCGCCGAGGTCCTGGACGATGGCGGCGTCGATGCCAAGATCCACGCACTCACCCAGGTGGCGGAGGGCGTCGGCCAGTTCGGCGGGCTTGAAGAGGATGTTGAAGGTGAGGTAAATCCGGGCACCCGCGGCGTGCGCCAGCCGGCAGGCCTCGCCGACATCCGCCATGGAGAGCTGCGCCCCGTCGTCGCGCGCATTGAAGCGCTCGGCGCCGAGGTAGATGGCATTGGCGCCATTGGCGAGCGCTGCCCGGACCGCCTCGAGGGTTCCGGCAGGCGCCAGCAGCTCCGGCACGGACTGGGTCTTCATGGCGGTAAATCTAGTCGGGGGGCTCCTCGGAATTCAGGGATTCCTCCCCGCGCTTCGGCCTGCTCCCGCGGACTGGATCCTCGGGCTCGAGTCGTTCATCCACGGCGCGCTCTGCATCTCGTACAGCGGCCAGTGCTTCATGTCGGGGATGATCTCCGAGCGGAGCGCCAACCGCGGCGCGTGCGCGCAGTCCTGCCGCAAGGAC
>JBGAOL010000303.1:0-5325 GCA_044221825.1 Gemmatimonadales bacterium | reverse complement strand
GGCGTACTGCTGCCGCACCGTGGGCAGGGTGCGGATCCGCTCGTACATCTGCGGCTGGGTGTAGGCTGGCTCGTCGCTCTCATTGTGGCCGTGGCGGCGGTAACCCACCAGGTCGATCAGCACGTCCTCGTGGAACTTCTCCCGGTACGCCATGGACAGCCGCACGGCGGCGAGGCAGGCCTCGGCGTCGTCGGCGTTGACGTGGATGATGGGGATGTCGAACCCCTTGGCGAGATCCGACGCGTGCCGCGTGGAGCGGCTGTCCATCATGTCGGTGGTGAAGCCCACCTGGTTGTTGGTGATGATGTGCACCGTGCCGCCGGTGCGATAGCCCTTGAGCGCGCCGAGGTTGAGCGTCTCGGAAACGACGCCCTGGCCGGCGAAGGCCGCGTCGCCGTGGATCACGATGGGCACGGCCGCGCTCGGGTCGTGGTGGGCCACGCGGCCCACGCGGGTGGTCTGCTCCGCGCGGGCGCGGCCATCGACCACCGGACCGACAAACTCGAGGTGGCTCGGGTTGGGCGAGAGGGTGACGGTGACCACCTTCCCGGTCCGGGTCTTGTACGCGCCCTCGGCGCCGTGATGGTACTTCACGTCGCCGGTGCCGCCCTCGGGGGTGAGGGTGCCGCCCTCGACGTGCCGCCCGCCCTCGAACTCGGCGAAGATGGTCTCGATGGGCCGGCCCACGGTGTGGGCCAGCACGTTGAGCCGCCCGCGGTGCGCCATGCCGATGACCACCTCGCGCGCGCCCTGCTGGGCCGAGAGCTCGATGGCGTAGTCGAGCATGGGCACCAGCATGTCCACGCCCTCGATGGAGAAGCGCTTCTGGCCCAGGTACGCCTTGTGCAGGAAGCGCTCCAGCGCCTCCACCTCGATGAGGCGGGCGTGGAGCCACTGGACCTCGTCGGGGGTGAGCGGCTTCCGGTGCTCGCCCGACTCGATCATCTGCCGCAGCCAGACGCGCTCACCGTGGTTGGCGATGTGCTCCAGCTCGTAGGCCATGGTACCGCAGTAGGCCTCGTGCAGCTTGGGCAGCGCGTCGGCGAGGGTGGCACCCTGGGTGGAGATGCGGAGCACCGAGGCGGGGATGGCCGCCATCACCTCGGGGGTGAGGCCGAGGGGCTTGGGGTCGAGGGCGGGGTCGCCCTGGGGCTCGGTGCCGAGGGGGTCGAGGCGCGCGGCGAGGTGGCCGTGGGTGCGGTGCGCCTTCACCAGCGCCATGGCCGCGGCCACGTGATAGAGGTCGGCCTGGCTCTCGCGCACCGGCGCGGGGCCCACGCGCGAGGGGCGCGGGGTGGCGCTGGTGTCGGGCACCGCCTGGGCGGTGAGGCCGAGGCTGGTGAAGACGTCCTCGTAGAAGCGCTCGCCGCCCTGCAGGAAGTCGTCGACCGCGCGCAGGAACTCGCCTGACTCGGCGCCCTGGATCACGCGATGATCGTACGTGCTGGTGACGTTCATGACCTTCGCGATGCCGAGCTCGCGGAGCCGGTCATCGGAGAGGTCGGCGAACGCCGCCGGGTAATGGATGGCGCCCACCGCGATGATGCAGCCCTGGCCGGGCATGAGCCGCGGCACCGAGGCGGAAGTGCCGAGGCCGCCGGGGTTGGTGAGCGTCATGGTGGCGCCGGCGAAGGCGTCGGGCATGAGCTTGTTGCCCCGGGCCTTCTCCACCAGCGCCTCGTAGGTGGCGTGGAACTCGGCGAAGCTCTTGCTCTGGGCGTCGCGGATCACGGGCACCACGAGGCCGCGGCTGCCGTCCTTCCGCTCCACGTCCACGGCGATGCCGAGGTGCACGGGGCCGCCCGGGATCCGGTGCGGGGCGCCGTTCACCTCGAGGTAGCTCGTGGTCATGGCGGGGTGGAGCCCCGCCGCCTTGCTGATGGCGTAGCCGATCAGGTGGGTGAAGGAGACCTTTTCGGTGCGGCCGGCGGCGCGGAGCGCGTTGTTGAGCTCGCGGCGGCGGTGCTCGAGCAGCGACACCGCCAGCTCGCGGAACGACGTGGCGGTCGGGATGGACCGGGAGTCGTTCATGTTCTGGACCAACCCAGGCGGGCCGTGATGGGCGGGCGCCGGCCGGCGGGGTGCCCGGCGCGGACGCGGGCGCGACCGGGGTGGCGGGGCGCGGCGCGGGTGCCGCGGCATCCTGGGTCACCGACGGGTGGTGGCCGTTGCCGCCCTCGGCACCGAGACCGGCAGCTCCATTCTCGAAGTAGCGCCGCCACTCCGCGGACACCGAGGCGGGGTCGCGGAGGTACTCCTCGTACATGATCTGGGCGAAGCCGGCGTTGGCCGTCTCGAACACGTTCGCGTCCACGAAGTTACCACTGCCTTTCACGGGGCCGGGAAGGGGCCTCTGGGGGCCGGCTGGGGAAGATAACAGCCGGGACCGGGGGGGAAGCCCCACCCGCCCACCTTGCCGATCCGACCCGCCGCGATAGGATTCCCTTGGCGCATCTCACGCACCGAAAGATGAAGAGGGAGGTTGGCATGCGATCCGGGTGGATCCTCGGGGGCGCGGTTCTTGGCATGGCCGCGGCCATCGGCGCGTGTGGGGACGGGGGGAGCGGCAGTGACGCCGTCACCCTCGACTACGCGCAGGTGAGCGGCGACGCACAGTCGGACACCATCGGCGGCACGCTGGACCTGCCGCTCAAGGTCGTGGTGACCAGGAATGGCTCACCGCTGGCCGGCAAGACGGTGCAGTGGGCGGTGACCGGCGGCGGTGGCTCAGTGACGGCCGCCACGAGCCTCACCGACGGCACCGGCTCGGCCCTCATGAACTGGAAGCTCGGCAACAACCTCGGCGCCCAGACGGCCACCGCGACGGTTCAGGGCGCCACTGGCTCGCCGCTCAGCTTCAGTGCCACCGCCACCCCGGGCCGGCCGGGCGACATCCAGCCCGCCAGCGGCGACCTGCAGACCGGGTTCGTGGGCACGGTGTTCGCCGTGCCCTTCAAGGTCCTGGTGACCGACCGGGCGGACAACCCGCTCGAGGGTGCCGAGGTCACGTGGACCGTGCTGACGGGCGACCTGGACGTCGAGGCCCCGACGTCGACGACCGACGCCCAGGGCCTTGCCACCGTGAGCGTCACCGCCGGCGCGACGGCCGGCCCGGCGCAGCTCGGGGCCTCGTCGGGCGCGGTGAACACCTTCTTTGCCGTGACCGTTGCCAGCATCGACCGGCAGGTGGACATCACGGCCGGCGGCTTCGTGAGTGTCCACAACGGGACCAGCCAGCCGGCGGTGGACACGGTGCAGGTGGGGGAGACCGTGGTGTGGGTCAACCAGTCGGGCGGCTCCCACTCGGTGCGGCCGGTGCCGCTGAACATCTTCCAGGGGAGCGGCACGCTCACCCAGGGCCAGATGCACGCGCACACGTTCAACACCCCCGGCACCTACAATTACAACTGCGCGGTCCACGGCGCCGGCGAGGCCGGCCTGATCGTGGTCCAGTAGCACTCTCCCTCATCCTACGGGTTGCACATGACTGGCCGGGCGCGTGGTGCGGTGGTGCTGGCGATGATCCTCGGCGGGGTGGCCTGCGGCGGCGGCTCCAGCAATGACAACAACCCGCCCGCGCCCAACGCCATCACCATCATGGTGAAGAGCACGCCCACCCTGGAGTTCAAGCCGCGGGTGGACACGGTGGCGCAGGCGGGCACGGTGACGTGGAGCTGGGAGGCAGGCTCCCAGGATCACAACGTCATCAGCACCGGGAGCCCGAGCTTCACCAGCAACGGGACCGCCACGCTCCCCGGCACCCAGGACGTGGACTGGTTCGACGCGCCGCACCAGTACCAGCTCGCGTTCAACAGCACCGGCATCTACAAGTACTACTGCTCCACCCACGGCACCTCGGCGAGCCCCGACAACCTGACGGGGATGGGTGGGTTCGTGGTGGTGGTGCCGTAAGCGCCCCGGGCCGCGAGGCGTCAAGGGGCCGCTTCTCGGCGGCCCCTTTGTCGTTCCGGGCGGTCAGCGACGCGGCAGGCCGGCGCGGTAGCGCTCCGCCTCGCGCGCCGCGCGCTCGAGGTCCCAGCCGAGTTCCCGCCCCATCAGCGCCGCCACCGTGGCCGCCGCGGCTGCGCCGTGGTCGGGCACCTCGTAGTAGAGGTGCAGCCGCCGCACCAGCACGTCCTCCACCCGGCACGCCAGCTCGCGCCGCACCACGTGCAGCACCTCGGCCTGGATGGCGGGGTGCCCGGGGTCGAGCGGCTGCAGGAGGGCGCGGTCCTTCTGGACCAGGTTGAAGATGGCCGCGCACTCGGTGCCGTAGAGGCGCACCAAGTGGTTCACCGTGTCGATCGGGAGGCCGAGCTCGAGGCCGGGGCTGCCGAGCGGCTCGAGGTCGGCGGCGTCGCCACCGGGGAGCGGGGTCTTGTCGGTGGGCGGGCGGCCCACCCTGGGGTAACCCTGCCGCTCCAGGCGCTGCATCACCGCATCCACCACCTCCGCCGCCATCACGCGGTAGGTGGTGAGCTTGCCGCCGGCGATGGTGAGCATCCCGCCGCTCCCCTCCACCACCAGGTGCTCGCGTGAGACGCTCGAGGCGCGCATGGCCGCCTCCGGCGCCACCAGCGGGCGGAGCCCCGCCCAGGTGGCCAGCACGTCAGCTTCACTGAGGCGCGCGTTGGGGAAGGCGCTGTTGGCGGAGCGGAGCAGGTAGACGATGTCGTCCGCCGTGGCCGTCACCTCGTCGGGGGACTCGGTGGTGTCGGTGTCGGTGGTGCCGATATAGGAGAAGTCGCCCCAGGGGAGCACGAACATCACGCGGCCGTCGAGCGGGCTCGTGAGCGTGATGGCGTCCTCGTGGCCGAGGCGGTCGCGGCGCACCAGGACGTGGACGCCCTTGGTGGGGCGGAGCAGGGGCTGGGTGGCGGGGTCCTCGAGGCGGCGGAGCTGGTCGCCCCAGGGACCCGTGGCGTTGACGGTGACGGCGGCGGTGACGGTGCCGGTGGCGCCGGTGAGCGCATCCTCGAGGTGGGCGCCGGTCACGCGGCCGTCGGCCTTGGCGAGGGCGGTGACGCGGGTCCAGGTGGCCACCTGGGCGCCGTGGCGCATGGCGTCGCGCGCGGTGGCGAGGGTGAGGCGCGCGTCGTCGCACTGGGCGTCCCAGTAGCGGACGCCGCCCACGAGGCCCCGTTCCCGGACCAGCGGCTCGCCCGCCAGCAGCCGCCGCTTGCCGAGCAGTTGATGCCACCGCACATTGCGGAAGGCGGCGAGGAGGTCGTAGAGTGTCACCCCGGCCCAGAGCTTCCAGAGCGGGACGCGGTCGCCCTGGTGGACGGGGAAGGTGAAGGGGAGCGGGCGCACCAGGTGCGGGGC
>JBGAOL010000302.1:0-4966 GCA_044221825.1 Gemmatimonadales bacterium | reverse complement strand
GCCACCAAACCTGCCCCAGCCGCCCATCCGAGCGGCGACAAGCGGTTCAAGCTGCTGGACCGCGCCATCAACCTCCATCAGGGCAACGAGCACGCCCTCATCCGAGGTGCTGCACACCGCGCAGAACGTCTTCGGCTTCCTCGAGGACGACGTCCTGCTCTACATCGCGCACGCGCTCAAGCGGCCGCTGAGCGGTGTACGGCGTCGCGACGTTCTACCACTACTTCCGCCTGAAGCCGGCGGGCGAGCACACCTTCATCCTCTGCCAGGGCACCGCCTGCTACGTGAAGGGCGCGCCCCAGCTGCAGAAGGCGGTGGAACACCGCTGCCGCGCCCGCTTCGGCGAGACCACCAAGGACGGCAAGGTGTCGCTGCTCACGGCGCGCTGCGTCGGCTCCTGCAGGCTGGCGCCGGTGGCGGTGGTGGACGGGCAGATGGCCAGCAAGCTGTCGAGGCCGATGCGCTGGCGCGCATCGACGCCTGGCTCGGCGACGGCGGGAAGGCGGGTGCCCCGTGACCCACGACGAGCTCCACGAGAAGGCCGAGGCCGAGCGCGCGCCAGGCGGAGGCTTCGCGAAGCGGGTGCGCTGCTGCACGGCCAGCGGCTGCCAGGCCTGCGGCGCCGGCGAGGTGCACAAGGCGTTCGAGGCGGCCCTCGAGCAGCACGACAAGGACGACACCATCGAGGTGGTCCCGACCGGCTGCATGGGGCTCTGCGGGCAGGGGCCGCTGGTCACGGTGGAGGCCCCGGGCGGCGAGGTGCTCTACGAGCAGGTGACGCCGGCGCTGGCCGGGCGGATCGTGGTGGAGCACCTCCAGGGCGGCACGCCGGTGGCGGAGATCGTGGTGGACACCAGCGTCCCGTTCTTCGCGGCGCAGACGAAGATCGTCAACGAGAACAGCGGGAAGATCGACGCCACCCGGATCGAGGCCTACATCGCGGCCGGCGGCTACGAGGGCCTGGCCAAGGCGCTCGGCGAGCTGCAGCCGGGGCAGGTGATCGACGAGATCCGCGCGAGCGGCCTCCGCGGCCGGGGCGGCGGCGGCTATCCCACCGGGCTCAAGTGGGCCATCACCCGCAAGATCGAGAAGGAGCAGAAGTACGTCGTCTGCAATGCCGACGAGGGCGACCCCGGCGCGTTCATGGACCGGAGCGTGCTCGAGAGCGACCCGCACCGGGTGCTCGAGGGCATGGCCATCGCCGGCTACGCGGTGGGCGCCACCCAGGGCTACATCTACGTGCGGGCCGAGTATCCGCTGGCCATCGAGCGGCTGAAGGCGGCCATCCGGCAGGCGGAGCGGCAGGGGCTGCTCGGCAACCGGATCCTCGAGGTCGGCGTTCAGCTTCCGGATCGACATCCGGGTGGGCGCGAGCGCATTCGTGTGCGGCGAGGAGACGGCGCTGCTCCGCTCCATCGAGGGGCGGCGCGGGCGGCCGCGCGGCCCCCGCCATCCGTCGAGTCGGGCCTGTTCGGGATGCCCGGTCATCAGCAACGTCGAGACCTTCGCCAACGTGGCGCCGATCATCCGGAACGGCGGGGCGTGGTTTGCCGGGATCAGGACGCCGAAGAGCGCGGGGACCAAGGTGTTCGCGCTGGCGGGGAAGATCCGCAACACCGGCCTGATCGAGGTGCCGATGGGGATCCGCTCCGGACCATCGTCTTCGACATCGGCGGCGGGACGCCGGAGGGGACCACCTTCAAGGCCGCGCAGACCGGCGGGCCGAGCGGCGGCTGCATCCCGGCCGCGCACCTCGACCTGCCGGTGGACTACGAGTCGCTGCAGGCCGTCGGCTCCATCATGGGGAGCGGCGGGCTCATCGTGATGGACTCCACCAGCAGCATGGTGGACGTGGCGCGGTACTTCATGGAGTTCAGCATGGACGAGTCGTGCGGGAAGTGCATCCCGTGCCGGGTCGGGACCGTGCAGCTCCATGGCCTGCTGGACAAGCTGACGCACGGCGACGCCACCGCGGCCGACCTCGAGCTGCTCGAGGAACTCTGCGTCATGGTGAAGGAGACGAGCCTCTGCGGCCTGGGCCAGGCCGCGCCGAACCCGGTGCTGTCGACGCTCCGGTTCTTCCGGGACGAGTACCTCGCGGTGCTCCAGCCGGCCGAAAGGAGCTGACCATGGCCGTCGTCACGCTGACCATCAACGGCGAGGTCATCTCCGCCCACGACGACCAGACGCTGCTCGAGGTGGCGCGGGAGCACGGGATCGCCATCCCGACGCTCTGCCACCTCGAGGGCCTCGGGGACGTCGGCGCCTGCCGGCTCTGCCTGGTGGAAGTGGAGGGGAGCCCCAAGCTGCAGGCCTCGTGCACCACGCGGCCGCAGGAGGGGATGGTGGTGCGCACCTCCACGCCCCGGCTCGACCGCTATCGCCGCACCATCGTGGAGTTCCTGGCCTCCGAGGGGAACCACGTCTGCGCGGTGTGCGTGAGCAACGGGCACTGCGAGCTGCAGGACCTGGCGCTCGCCACCGGGCTCGAGTACGTGCGGGTGCCCTACCTCTATCCCGACAAGACGCTCGACGCCTCACACCCCGATTTCGTCATGGACCACAACCGCTGCGTGCTCTGCACCCGGTGCGTCCGGGTCTGCGACGAGGTGGAGGGGGCGCACACCTGGGACATCGCCAACCGGGGCATCGCCTGCACCATCGTGGCGGGGCTCAACCAGCCGTGGGGGCAGGTGGACACCTGCACCGCGTGCGGCAAGTGCGTGGCGGTGTGCCCCACGGGCGCGCTCTTCGCCAAGGGGCGGGCGGTGTCGGAGCAGACCAAGAAGACCGACTTCCTCAACTACATCGTGACGGCGCGCCGCCGGCGGGAATGGGACCACGGCACGCTGGCGCAGGAGTGACCATGAAACCCCGCGTCGCCACCGTGTGGCTCGGCGGCTGCTCCGGCTGCCACATGTCGTTCCTGGACCTCGACGAGCGGCTCATCGAGCTCGCGGACAAGATGGAGCTGGTCTACTCCCCCATCGCCGACGTGAAGGAGTTCCCCGCGTCGGTGGACGTGACGCTGGTGGAGGGGGCGGTGACCAACAACGAGAACGCCGAGATGGCGCACCGGATCCGGAAGGCGTCGCGGGTGGTGGTGTCCTTCGGCGACTGCGCCACCACGGGCAACGTCACCGCCATGCGCAACCGCTTCAGCCCCGACGAGATCCTGCACCGGGCCTACGTGGAGCTGTCGGACAGTGACAAGACCATCCCGTCCGAGTTCACCACCATCGCCAAGCTGCACGCCAAGGCCACGCCGCTCCACGAGGTGATCCCCGTGGACGCCTTCCTGCACGGCTGCCCGCCCACCGCCGAGGAGATCTGGCTGGCGGTCTCGGCGCTGCTGGCCGGCGAGAAGCCCGAGCTGCCGAGCGTCTTCCGGAGGTACGGCTGATGTCGCGACTGATCACGATCGATCCCGTGACCCGGATCGAGGGCCACTCCAAGATCACCGTGCGGCTCGACGACGCGGGCAAGGTGGAGGCCGCGCGCTTCCACGTGAACGAGTTCCGCGGCTTCGAGAAGTTCTGCGAGGGCCGGCTCATGTGGGAGATGCCGGGGCTCACCAGCCGCATCTGCGGCATCTGCCCCGCCAGCCACCTGGTGGCGAGCGCGAAGGCGGGCGACGCCATCCTGGCCGTCTCCATCCCGCCGGTGGCCGAGAAGCTCCGCCGCCTGCTCACGCTGGCGCAGTGGGTGCAGAGCCACGCGCTCAGCTTCTTCCACCTCTCCTCGCCCGACCTGCTGCTCGGCTTCGACCACGACCCGGCCACGCGCAACATCTTTGGCGTGCTGCAGGCGGACAAGGAGTTTGCGCGGCGCGGGATCCGGCTGCGGAAGTTCGGGCAGGAGGTCATCGAGCTGCTCGGCGGCCGGAAGATCCACACCCCGTGGGCGGTGGCCGGTGGCGTCCGGGACCCGCTCGACGCGGCCCGCCGCGACCACCTGCTGGCCTGGATCCCCGAGGCGCTGGAGACGGCCGAACTGGCGCTCGCCGCGCTGGCGCAGGTGCGCACCAGGTTCAGGGACGAGATCCCCAACTTCGGCGAGCCCGAGACCATGCACCTGGGCCTCGTGGCCAGGGACGGCGCGCTCGAGTACTACGGCGGCGCCCTCCGCCTGACGAGCGCGTACGGCGAGGTGGTGGCCGACCAGCTCGACCCCGCCGGCTACCACACCTACTTCGCCGAGCACACCGAGGCGTGGAGCTACCTCAAGTTCCCGTACTACCGGGCGCTCGGCATCGACAAGGGCATCTACCGGGTGGGGCCGCTCGCGCGGCTCAACATCTGCGACTACATCCCCACGCCCCGCGCGGAGCGGGAGCGGCAGGCGTTCCGGGCGCTGGCGCCGGGCGGCGCCGTCAACAACCCGTTCCACTATCACTGGGCGCGGCTGATCGAGATCCTCTTCGCGGTGGAGCAGATCGAGGTCTTCCTGCGCGACCCGGACATCCTCGACACCCACGTCCGCGCGCAGGCCTCCGTCAACGCCAGCGAGGGCGTGGGCTGCTGTGAGGCGCCGCGGGGCACCCTGTTCCACCACTACACGGTGGACGGCGACGGCGTGCTGCAGAAGGTCAACATGCTCATCGCCACGGCGCAGAACAACCTGGCCATGAACAGCACGGTGGCCACGCTGGCGCGGAAGTACCTCGAGGGCGTCACCATCACCGAGGGCCTGCTCAACCGGCTCGAGGCGGGGATCCGCGCCTTCGACCCCTGCCTCTCGTGCAGCACCCACGCGCTGGGGCGGATGCCGCTCCAGGTGGAGCTGGTGGACCGGCGCGGCGCCCGGCTGGCGGAGGGCCACCGGTGAAGCGGGTGCTGGTCATCGGCATCGGGAACACCACCCGGCGCGATGACGGCGCCGGCGTGCGGGTCATCGAGGGGCTGGAACAGCTCTGCCCGGACGGGTGGTACCTGGCCGTGCAGCAGCTCACGCCGGAGCTCGCCGA